>JANXSC010000570.1 GCA_025352845.1 Opitutaceae bacterium | reverse complement strand
CGCCGGGCTAGCGCGGTCAGCCTGACCGCGCATTCTGGACCTGCACGGGCCGGCGGCCCGTGCTACGCCGCAGCGCATTTTCTTCCGACGACGCGTGCAGGGAACTGATTTGCGCCCCCGGGCCGCGAAACCCTACCGCAGCTGATCCGCGCGCGGCAGCACGCAGGAAAAATTCTTTTCCGCCACGGCCTCAAGCAACTGTGCCAGGCCCGCGACGCGCACAGCCGCGCGCACGCTCGGGCCTTCGTGCAGGAGCACGATGGCTCCCGGGCACAGGCGGTCGGCTGTGGCGACGACGAATTCCCCGGGGGCACGGCTGCGGCAATCCCCGCTGCGGACGGTCCAGCCCACGCACCGGAGGTCGCGGGCGGCGAGGGCGCGGAAAAGCAGCGGGGGCTTGATGCCGACGGGCGCGCGAAACCAGCGTGGCCGCACGCCCAGCGCGTGCAGCGCCGCGAGCGTGCGGTCGAGTTCCGCGGCGAGCCGTCGCGGCGAGGCGCACCAGAAAGTCGCGACTGGATGCGTGTGCGTGTGGTGTCCGATCCCGTGACCGCGGCGGACGATCTCGCGGACGAGTTCCGGCCAGCGCGCCGCACGCTCGCCGATGACGAAGAACGTCGCCTTGGCTCCGTGTCGGTCGAGCAGGTCGAGAATTTTCGGCGTGTCGTCCGGGTCGGGCCCGTCGTCGATGGTCAGCCAGATTTCGCGGCGGTCGGTGGCAAACCGCGTGAACACGCGGCCGAGCCCCTGGGCGGACGGCACGAAGACCGCATACAGCAAAAACGGATCCGGGCCGAAAAAAAACAGCAGGGCCGCGGTGTGTTGCGTAGTGAAAAACCAGAGCGCCACCGCCGTGATTTTGCCGACGCCGGCAATCCATACGAGCGGAGGAATCATTCCTCGTTCAAAACTTCCACGTCCAGCCGGCGTTGAAGCCCACGGCGTCGATGCCGGGATTCACTTTCGTCTGCCCGCCGTTCGACATGTGTTGAAACATCACGCCCGCGCTCCAGTGCGAATGGGGCCCGGCGGTGTGCTCGACCCCGCCGCGGGCGAACCAGTTCAACGTGAAGTCCTGCCCCTGCGCGCCCTTCACGCCCTGCGAGTCGAGCCCGCCGAAGCCGCCGCCCGCGCCGCCGTAGAGATTCCAGGTGCCCGCCTTGTTCCACCACTCGATCGAGGGCGAGGCGGCGAGCGCGAGGTAGTGGCTCTCCGGCCCCTGCTGCACGAGCGTGCCAAGCAGCGTGAAGCGGTGGCGCAGCACAACGCGGCCCTCGCCGAGCGGCCGGCCGAAAATCTCGCGCGAACGCCACGACAGCTGCGTCGGGATGAGACGGTAACTCAACGGCGTGCCTTTCCCCGTCCCCCACAGCAAGCCGCTCTCCAGCGAAACGGCGGATTGCTCCCACGGCCGGGTCTGCGCGTGTGCGACGCGAGCGCTCACACCGGCAAGGATCAGGGTGAGCGCGACGGCGCGGAGGCAGAGAGGGGTCATGAATTAATTTCCGGACCGACAAGTTGAATTTTGCCGACTGCAACCAACTGCCTCACCAAAGGCAAAGCCCATCGATGTGCGCCGCCGAGCCGTCGCGCGCCCAGCTGTCGAGCTGGGCTTGATCCTTGAGCTGCTGGCCGCGTGCGCGCGGGACAGCGGCGAAAACGTTGGCGCACTCGGGCAGCGCGGTCATGTCGCCCCAGAGTTTTTCAAACTGCGCGACGGGATAGACGTCTTCCTGGCCGTGACCCCAGCGCTTCTTCACATCCTTTAGGGTGACGTAGGTCGGGACGCGCGCGGCCATCGCACGCACGGCGGCGGCGGTGCGCACGGGATCGGCGAGTTCGGCGCGGGTGAGTTGGAAGAGGGCGAGCAGCCGCTCGATGTCCACCCAGCACGAATTGGTCGAGTAGTAGGTGAGGTTGAACTCGTCCTCTTCGCGCGGCAGGGCGAGGCCCTCGACCATCCGCAGCCGGCCATCGACGCGCGCGAGTCCGCCGCCGTGATCCTCGATGCGGCGCGGAATCACTTCCCAACCGAGCGTCGCGTCGGAGGATTGAAACCACCCGACGAGCGCGGGGTCGAGCGTGGCGCCGAGCGTGTCGATGTTGTGCACGAGCAGCGTGCGGAGCTGCGGTTGCGCGGCGAGCAGGCGCGCGAGCGTGCCGTTTTTCAAGAGATTTGGCAGCTCGAACCAGTGGCCGACCGGATGCAGGCACTGGCCGGGGAGATTGGCGGTGTAGTCGTTGCCCTCGCCGGCGGCGCGCGCCCAACCGGTGAGCGCGGCGCGCACGCTCTCGCGCATTTTTTCCTTCTGTTCGTCGAGCCGCTGCTGTGCGGTCTCCTCCCACGCGAAATGCAAATCCCGCACCGTCGGCACGAGCCGCAGGCCGATGGAGCGGCCGGGCGAGAGAAACACCGTGCGATCCCATGCCTCTCCATGGTGCGCGCGCAGGTGCCGCTCGATCGGGGCGTGGGTGAGGTAACTCGTGGTGAAGACGTGCGGCACCGGCGCGCCGAAATCACGCGCCGTGCGCCGCGATTTGGCGAGATGCACGTCGATGAAACCGCGGTGGTGCCCGGCGAATTTTGCGAACGGATGCAGGCCTTTCACGACGCCCGCGCCCTGCGTCCAGCGGCTGCCGACGCCCGCGGCGTAGGTGACGACGGCGCATTCGCCGCGGCGGAGAGCGGCCTCGCCCGCGGCGCGCAGGGTAGAGAGTGACGTGGCACGGGCGTCCCGCCCGTGATCCGGATGCGAACCCACGGGCGAGACGCCCGTGCCACCGTCGAACAACTCGCTCGCCGCGACATCCTCAATCTTGGTGCTGGGCGAGAGGCGATTCATCGCGAGCCCGATGCGGCCCGCGCGGAGATCGGTGCGGATTTGCTCGTGCTGGGCGCGATCAAAACCGTTTTGCGTGAGGAGCGCGTCGAGTTGTTGCGTCGTCCGATCACCCGAGCCGGCGGAAGGCAGCATGCGGTCGAGCAGCGAGGGCAGCGCGCTGCCAAATTCGGCATGCGTGCGCGCCGCGCGGGCGAATTGCTGGAGATCGGCGCGCTCGCGTGGCGTGAGATCGCGGGCTTCACGGCGCAGCCAGCCCGGCACGGCATGCTGGTAGAAAGCCACCGGCAGCAGCGCGTCGGCGCCCGTGAGCAGCGCGGCGAAGGAGCCGTGCTCGTTAATCGCGAAATCGTAGACGACCGGGTCCATCGCGAAGGGCAGCGAACTCTCCAGCTCGCGTTTCGTCGCGAGCATGATTTCGAGGAGTTTCGCCTGCGCCTCGGCGCGACGCTCGGGTGCGAAGATGAAACCCATGCCGCCGCCCGACATGCCGCCGAGCATCCAGAAGCCCCAGAAATCCTCGCCGAACGCCGCACGCGTGCGCGCGATGAGCTGCTCGGTGTAGCGGTTGCTCACCCACGGGATGATCGTCTGGAGAGGGCCGAAGAAATTTTCCGTGAGCGCGCGACCGAGTCCGCGGATGTCGCCGGCGGCGAGTTTCGCGAGGATATCGTCGAGGGTGGCGACGGCCTGACGCCGCGCGGTCCACTCGGGCTCGCTGCGCAGGAGATATTTCTCCGTGGCCATCTCGAGGATCGGGCCGACGTTTTGCGCCATGCCGCCGTGCACGAGCACGAGCGAGTCCGAAAGTTTTTTCCGTGCCGCCGCCGAAATGCGATCGACGCCGAGCAACGTGTGGCGTGGCAGCAAGCGCCCGCGACTCACGCCATGCTCCGGATCGCCCGGCTGCGCCGGTGCGCCCTCGATCAGCTTGATACCAGGCCAGAGCCCGCCCGAATCCTGCCAGCCGCCACCCGAGCCCCCGATCCATTCGCCGAGAATCGCGCGCGCGGCTACGATGCGCCGCTCGCTTTCCTGCATCGCGCCCGTGAGCGATTGAATCTGGCCGGTCGCGCGCATGCACACGCCGATGAGCGCGCCGAGGAGATTGGTGGAGACCGCGAGGCGCGAGCCCTTGGGGATGCGATTGACGTTGCTCACCAGCTCGAAGCCGCGGCCGGGCCCGAAAATTGTGGCAAGCAAGTCCGCGAGGCTCGCCCCGGAACGCTCGATGCCCGGCGGCACGAGGCCCGCGGCGATCACGGCGGCCTTGAGCAAACCGAGATAGTCGCGGCCAAAATCGAACACATCGTCGAGCGTCGTGAGACAGGCCGAGGCTTCGAGGTCGACACTCGCGAGCCGGATCACCGGCTCGTCGATGACGCGAAAGAACGCCTCGACGGGCGGACGCGTCGTGGCGTCGCGTCCATGCACGCCGAGATCGACGGAGATGTTGAGCACGCGCGCGCCTTCGGGAAAATCCATGCCGAGGAAAAAAATGTCGCTCCAACCGCAGTGCGTGAGGTCCATGCGCACGGGCGTGAGTTCGCGCAGGACCGGACTGGGCGCGTCTGCGCCCTCGCGCGCGAGCAATTCACGGCGCACGCGCAACGGCTGGTCGAGCGGATGACCGAGGCGGAACATCCACGCGTTGCCGTGGGTGGACCGCACGGTGCGGCGCACCTGGTCGGCGAGCGTTTGAAAAGCGAGAGCATGGTGCGCCGACGCGAGCGCGCTTGAGAGGGTCTCGCTGGGACCGTGCGTGCGCTGCGCCTCCAGAAAAACCGCGATCGCCTCCTCGAAGCGGCGCTCAAGGAGGTGGCGAAACCCTTCGTAGGGCACGCGGCCTGAGCGCGGCAGCTCGGGGCGCGCGGGCAAGTGATAGCGGTGAATCGCCGTGATGAAAAACAGCGCGCGCACCCGCTGGTAGAGATTTGTTTCCTGCCGGCGGTAGCCATCGAGTTCAACGCAGGCCGTGAGCAGCTCCGCCGCGCTGCGCCCCTCGCACCACCGATCGACGGCGAGATCGCGCGTGGCGGGATCGGCGGATTGGATGGTGGCGAGGAGACTCTGGCTCATGGTCCGTCCGCGCGCACCGCCAGCAGTTCGACCAATTGCGTGAGCACGCGATCGCGATCGCGGCCGGAGAGGGAGAGTGCGAGCTGGGCGAAAAGCAGGCCGTAGGGCGCGCCGATGTCGAAGCGGCGGCCGGCGACGTTGAAGGCGAGGTAGCGCTGGCGCGCGGCGAGGGCGTGGAGCGCCGGCGAAAGCCCCAGCGCGCGATCCGGTGCCGCGCGCTGATGCTCGTCGAGGAGCGTGAAGATTTCGGAGCCGAGCACGTGCATGCCGAAGAAACACAAATAAAATCCCGCGCGCAGGCCGGGCACAATGAGCTGCTGCTCGGCGACGGTGGGCGTGGGTTTTTCCAGCACGGCCTCGACCTGATAAAGGGGCTTCGCGCCGCCGACGAGTCGGCCGCCGATCGCGCCGAAAGACGTGAGCTGGCTCTCGCGTGTGGGCTGCACGGCGGAGACCGGGGCGTTTTCCGCGGTTGCCACCTCGATCAGTTGGCGCGCGCAGCTCATCGCCGGCAGCGACGAAACGTGGAGGTGGTCGCCGACCAGGTGGAGAAACGGTTCGTCACCGACAAACTTCCGGCCGCAGAGCACGGCGTGACCGTAGCCGCGGGGCGCATCCTGCACGATGAAGCGCACGCGCGCTCGCAGCGCGCCGCACGCCTCGGCGTAGGCGAATTCGTCGCCGGGGCAAACGACGACGCCGAACTCCTCGATGCCTGCGCCGTCGGCCTCCTCGAGCACGACCTGCAGCGCGGACTTCGGTTCGCCCTGCGGATCGATCAGCGTTTGGAGCGGGAGCGTCCGCTGGCGGGGGTTGGCGGCGGTGACGAGGACTTTGCGGATTCTCATGGGCGCGGAAACGCGAAGGCCGACGCTGCAACGGCGATTGCGGCGCGTCGAATCCGAAACGGAGCGGTTGTTACGCCCAGTGCGGTCTTGGGCTGCCTGCGCCAATTGACCCTGCGGATTGACCGGAGCGGGTTTTTCGCTACTGCTTACCATTCATGCCGAAAAAAACCGCCTCCCGGAAACCCGCCGCGCCACGCGTGTTGAGGGGCACCGTGTTCATCACCCGGCAGGTGCATTTCAATTCCGCGCACCGGCTTTACAATCCCACGAAGAGCCAAGCTTGGAACACGGAGCAATACGGTCTTTGCACCAACCCGCACTGGCATGGCCATAATTACGTGCTTGAAGTCACCGTGCGCGGCGAGCCGGACGCGGAGACCGGCTATATCGTGGACCTTTCTGAGTTGAAACGTATTTTGCACCGCGCCGTCGTCGATCCCTGCGATCATCGCAACCTGAACACTGACGTGGATTTTCTCCGCGACGTGATCCCCTCGACCGAGAATCTCGTGATCGCGTTTTGGAATGAGATCGCGCCGCTGCTCCCGCCCGCGGCCCGGCTCCACCAAGTGCGGCTTTACGAGACGCCGCGCAACTTCGCCGACTACCGCGGCCCCGACGACACGCGTTAAGAACATTTCCTCCGCCACACTCGGCCTCGCCCGGTTGTTATCGTCACCAACCGGCGGGCCGTCTGACCAACCGAAAAACGACATGAAGAAAAAACCAATGTATTTGCACGAGACGGCCGGCGGCGTGCCGGCGCTCGTGAGCCGACGCCACGATGCGAAGTTCCGGCCCGACGCCGCCTACCGCGCCACGTTGCCCGACATGATGGAGGCGGTGAACGCCGCCGAGGGCGCGCGCGTGCCAGTCCAGCAGGTGGGCTGCGCGAATTTCCGGCTGCCGCTCAAGTTTCGCGCCGCGAACGGAAAACTGCACACGCTCGAAACCAGCGTGACCGGCACCGTGTCCCTCCAGGCCGGGCTGAAGGGCATCAACATGGGCCGCATCATGCGCTCGTTTTACGAGCACGAGGACGAAGTGTTCACCTTCGAGGTGCTGCGCAAACTGCTGCGGAAATACCAGCGGAAGATCGACGCGTTCAACGCGCGCCTCCGCCTCGCGTTTTCCTATCCGATGCTCCAGCCGAGCCTCCGGAGCGGGCTGGCGGGCTGGCAGTATTACCGCGTGGCGTTCGAGGCGACGATGGACCGCGCCGGGAAATTTCGGCGCGTGATCGAGTTCGATTTTGTTTATTCCTCCACGTGCCCGTGCAGCGCGGAACTCGCCGAGCACGCGCGGGAGACGCGCGGTGTGTATGCGACGCCCCACGCGCAGCGCTCGAAGGCGCGTGTGCGCATCGAGCTGGTGGCGGGCCGCACCGTGAGCCTCGAGGAGCTGCAGCAGCACTGCGCCAACGCCCTCAAAACCGAGACGCAGGTGATGGTGAAGCGCGAGGACGAGCAGGCATTTGCCGAGCTGAACGGCGCCAACATCAAGTTCGTCGAAGACGCTGCGCGCCTGCTCTATCGCGAACTCGCGGGCGACAAGCGCATCGTGGATTTCGAGGTGGCATGCTCGCACCTTGAGTCGCTGCACTCGCACGACGCGGTGAGCGTGATCTGCAAGGGCGTGAAGGGCGGCTTCACCGCGGACTTCATGGATTTCGGTTCGCTGCTGTGCTGAGAAGCGGCGGGATTTTTGCCCACGGAACACACGGAATGCACCGAAGAAATGCCGAGAGAACGGATAGTTATTTCCGTGTCTCCCGCGTGTTCCGTGGGCCACTCTTCGGTGAATGAATAAACCCGTCGTCCTCATCACCGGCGCGTCGCAGGGCATCGGCGCGGCCATCGCGAAGGTGTTCGCGCGCGAGGTGCGCGGCGTGCGGCTCGCGCTCGTGGCGCGGAATGAAAAGAACCTCGCCGCGCGCGCGCGCGCGTGCGCGAAGCTCGCGGACGGCGGGGTGAAGGCGGTGGAGATTTTCCTCTGTGATGTGAGCGACGAAGCGGCCGTCACCGGGATGACGGCGGCGGTGACGAAACGCTTCGGTGCCGTCGACGTGTTGATCAACAATGCGGGCGTGTTTGCCGGCGCTTCATTCGCGGAGACGCAGGTCGCGGAGTTTGACCGCATCGTGGCGGCGAATCTGCGCAGCGCCTTTCTCGTCACGCGCGCGTTTCTCCCGGCGATGCTCACGCGCAAGCGCGGCGATGTTTTCTTCATGAGTTCGATCGCGGGCCTGGCGGCCTATCCGAACGGGGCGGCCTATTGCGCGGCGAAGTTCGGCGTGACCGGCCTCGCGCAGGTGCTGCGCGCCGAGACGAAGGGCACCGGCGTGCGCGTGTGCTGCGTGCATCCCGGCGCGACGTGGTCACCCTCGTGGAGCGCGAGCGGCGTGAAGCCGGGGCGCATCATGCCCGCGGCGGATGTGGCGCGGGCGTTTCTCGATGTGTGGCGGCTCTCGCGCCGCACTGTCGTCGAGGAGATCGTGCTGCGGCCGGAACGCGGCGACGTGTAAATCACCAAATCACTTTGAGTCCGCGCACACCGGTGAGGTCGTGGATTTTTCCGTCGATGGTCATGAGCGGCAGCTTGTGCTCGGCGGCCGTCGCGACGATGTGGCGGTCGCACGGATCGCGGTGGCTCCAGTCGAGAAACGCGGCGCGCAGGGCGATTTCGACCGTGACGGGGAGAACGACGACGTCTTGAGCGGCGGCACGCAACCAGTCCGCCGGGCTTTGGTTGGTCTTGATCTTGCCGTCGCGCAGCAGCCGGGCGAGCTCGGTCAGCGACACATCGGAAACCGCGAGGTCGCCGGGGTTGGCGCCGTGGAGCAGGTCGCGGACCTTCGCCGACAATCGGGTGACATCACTCTGCGCCCAATCCAGCACATGGGTATCGAGCAGGAATTTCACTTCTTGAGCATCTCCCACTCGTCCTCGTCGAAGACGGGCTTGGCCGGGTCGTAAGTGGAAGGGCCGAGCGAGTATTGCTGGAGGCGGCCGAGGATGAAGCCTTTGCCCGCAGCGGGCACGTCGCGCTCGACGGACGTGCGGACGAGGTCGGAGACGGACACCTTGCGCCGGCGCGCCGCGCGGGTGATGCGCGCCTTGAACTCCGAGGAAACCTTGAGAGTAAGCGTGGGCATGGTGTTACCGTGGTATTACCCGGCCGGTTGGTCAAGCCGTGGGGTGAAAGTGCCCGCCAAAATAATCTTCCCGGCTTTTCGCCGCGGCTCTGCGTGAGAAAATCACGGGCGTCTTCCCGCTGCACGGAGGGAAAATACTTCAGGAACTCCTCGGGCGAGAAACCGTCGTCGAGGTAGTCGAGAAGCGTCTGCGCTGGCACTCGAGTCCCGCGGAAGATGAGCGCGCCGCCGAGCACCTTTGGGGAAGAGGAGACGGGGCTGTGTTCGAGCGTGACCACGGAAGAACAATTAACCGGCTCGGAGGCTCTGGCAACTCTGGTTTTACCACCGGTCGGAGTGTAACGAAACAATCCAAGGAGATCGGCCTATTCTGATCGAAGGTCGAGTGCGGGTGCGAAAATCTTGTCCGTCGCGTGTGCGAGTTCTTTGATAAAGAGCAGATATGACTCAAGGTCCTTACGAGAGAGAATGTGCTTCTTGGGAGACAATGAGGCTTTTCGGGCAACATGAGTAACAAGACCTCGCGTTGAAATGACCTCATCCAGGCGTTTGCTTGCGGTTTCGTGGTTATAGCCGCGCCATTTCCAATGGTTGGTTAGATCGATATCCAAATACGTTTTAAAAAGATGAGCACAGTTCTGTGAATCAGGAGTGTTTAGTGCAGTGATGGCTTTGTCGAAGTGAGTCCGCAGATGTTCCTTCCAGCCTGAGCCAGTCCACGTTTCCAGAGTTCGATGCAGCTTGGATTTCTCTTGGTCTAGCCACCTGTTTGCAACGGTGTTGAAAACGCGACTGATGTCCTTTGGCACCATGGCTTGATTAAGCCTGGGGTAAAATTTCTCATGCACTTTGTCTTCGAGGAATGTCTCCCACGCTGTAACTGCAAGTATGAGCGCAGACCTTTTCAAAACCTCTATCTCTTCGGGAACACGTGGCAGCGCTTCTTGCCGCTCCTTCTCGTAAAAATCCCATATCTGATCGGCATCCTTTATCGAAAGGCTGAAGCCCGAATATGCCGCAGTGTTCATGGTGATTCGTTCGCTGCGGATTATAGTAGCGAACTCTGTTCGCCGCCCACCGCCGCTTTCAGTCCGATGGCAGTGTAACCCTTCGCTGTCAGCACACGGCCCTGCGGGGTGCGCTGGAGGTAGCCTTCTTGGATGAGGAAGGGCTCGTGGACTTCCTCAAGCGTCTCGGCTTCTTCGCCGACGGCGACCGCGATTGTGCTCATGCCGACGGGGCCGCCGCGGTAGTTTTCGGCCATCACGCGGAGCATGCGCTTGTCCATTTCGTCGAGACCGGCGGCGTCGATTTCCAGCAGTTCGAGCGCGGCGGCGGCGGCGGGCTGCGTGATTTTTCCCTTGGCGCGCTCCTGCGCGTAGTCGCGGCAAAAATTGATCAGGTTGTTGGCGACGCGCGGCGTGCCGCGGGCGCGCGTGGCGATTTCGCGGGCGCCGCCGTCGTCGAGTTCGACTTTCAGGAGGCCGCAGCTCCGGCGCACGATGCCTTCGAGCGTCACGAGG
>JANXSC010000564.1 GCA_025352845.1 Opitutaceae bacterium | reverse complement strand
AGCCGGGCTCCACGCAACCCACACGCCGGTCATCAGCCGCGATCAAGCGTCGCGCTCAAGCCTGAAACCCTGCCCGTCCTGTCCCGGTGCTTATGCCGACCTATTTACGGGACACTACACTAGCGTTGGAGAAATAATTTTTCCCGCGCCCTAATAAATCGGCGCGTCGCGGGTCATAGAGTGGAGACGCCTTATCGTCGCGCCGCGGCGCGATGGAAATTTTTTCGCCCCCATCCCATGAATTCACTCCACCGCCCGCCGTCGTCCGCCGTCGCCGCCCTTCTGCTGCTCGGCGCGTTCGCCACCTCTTCGCTCCGCGCCCAGCGCATGGAGCTTTCCGATGCCAGCGCCTCGGCCATCATCGTCGAGTCGGCCGAGATCAAATCGGAGGTCACGGGCCGCATCGCGGTCACGACCTTCGATCTCGTTTTCCGCAATCCCAACGGCCGCGTGCTCGAGGGCACGTTTGTCCTGCCGCTGCTCGACGGGCAGAGCGTCACGCGCTTCGCCCTCGATCTCGACGGCAAGCTGCGCGAGGCCGTGCCAGTGGAAAAAACGAAGGGCCGCATCGTCTTCGAGGAGATCGAGCGCCGCCGCGTCGATCCCGGCCTGCTCGAACAGACGGCGGGCAACAACTACCGCGCGCGCATCTTTCCGATTCCCGCCGGCGGCACGCGGCGCATCGTCGTCGCCTATCAGGAAGACGTCGCACGCAGCGGCGACGCCGCCTACCGGCTGAATCTCGATTTCCCCCAGCCGCTGAAAAATTTCCGCCTCGCGCTCACGGCGTTTGCCAGCGGTCCCACCGCGAAAATCCGCACGACCCTCGGCCTCGATCTCCCTGCGTGGCGCGAAGGCAAGACGCTCGAGATCACGCGCCGCAATTTCACCGCGCGCGGCGTGCTGGAACTCGCGTTGCCCCCGCTCGATCGCCCGCGCGTGCTCACGGGCCGGCGGGGCAACGACGAATATTTCTACGCCGAGGCACCCGTCGCGCTGCCGACTCGCGCCCGCGCGACACCACGCACCGTTGGGCTCCTCTGGGACAGTTCCGGCTCCGGTGCGGAGCGCGACCACGCGCGCGAATTCGCGCTGCTCGACGCGTGGTTCGCGACGGCAATTGGCGCGCGCTGCGCCGCGAACTCGAAAAAACGCCCTACGATGGCGCGACCTCGCTCGACGGCTTGACGGATGATCCTGCGGTGGACGAGTGGCTGTTGTTCTCCGATGGCTTGATCAACTATGGCGTCACGCCCGCCGACGCGAAGCTCAAGCTCCGCGCGCCCGTGCATGCTGTCCTCGCCAGCCCACGCGCCGATCCGCGCTGGCTCCGCGGCTTCGCCGATCGGCAGCGCGGCGAGTTCGTTAACCTACTTGAGGTGCCGGCCGCTACCGCCGCCACGCGCCTGCGCTCGCAGTCCGCGCGTGTGCTCCGCGCGGACTACAATCCCAGCGAAGCCATTGAAGTCTTTCCCGAATCCGGCACCGCGATCACGAGCGGGCCGATGATCATCACGGGAGTTTTCCGCGGCGAACGCGCGACACTGCAACTGCGCGTCGGCACCAGCGAGGCCGACGCCCAGACAATCGAAGTTGTCGCACTCTCCGGAGAAAACGCCACTCCGCTCGCCCCGCGCGGCTGGGCCACCGAGAAGATCGCGCGCCTCTCATTGAATCAGACAGCGAACCGCGCCGACATCCGGCGGACGAGCCGCGAGTTCGGCATCGTGACCGCCGACACGTCGCTCATCGTGCTCGAAACCGTGGCCGACTACGTGCGCTACGACATCGCTCCGCCCGACGAACTGCGCCGCGAGTGGACCGCCCAACGCCGCAGCCTCGCCCCCGACCGCGCCAAAAACAACGACGCCCATATCGAAAGCGTCGTGCGTGCCTTTGAGGAACGCGTCGCGTGGTGGGAGAAAAAAATTCCGAAGAACACACCGAGGGTTTCGCAGAAACCCGAATCGAAAGATCGCGGTGGCGTAGTCACCCTCGATCAGTTCTCGGTCAACCGGCGCGGGGCCGCCCCGGCGGTTCAAGCACCGCCGCCTCCGGCCAGTCGAGCTCGCCGCGACGGTGAGGAGGAAATTGTCCAGCTTCAGCCGTTTGAAGTGAGCGCCGCGCGTGACTCGGGATTCGCGGCGAGTTCGATGTCGAGTGCGCGACTCGCCACAGGTGGCCGCGCAAACGGCGCAGTTGGTTCCCGTTATCCTGCGGAGCCCACCGCCGAACCATCCGCCCCCACCATCACACTCCAACGCTGGTCGCCCGACACCGGTTACCTCGATCACATCCGCCGCGCGCCCAACGGCGATCCCTACGCCGCCTATTTGGAGGAGCGGTCGGGTCATGCGCGACAGCCGGGATTTTTTCTCGATGTCGCCAATTTCTTTTTCGAGCGCGACGAGCCCGCGCTCGCGTTGCGCATCCTATCCAACCTCGCCGAACTGGAGCTGGAGGATGTCGCGCTGCTCCGCGTGCTCGCGCACCGCCTCACGCAGGCCGACCGGCCCGCGCTGGCGCTGCCGCTCTTCGAGCGCGTGCTGGCGCTGCGCCTCGACGAACCGCAGAGCCGGCGCGACCTCGCGCTCGTGTGCGCCGACATGAAACGCTATCAGCGCGCCGTCGATCTGCTGTGGGAAATTGTCGCCCAGCCGTGGAGCGAACGTTTCCCCGGCATCGAGGTGATCGCACTCGGCGAGTTAAACGCCATCGCGGCGACCTGCGGGGAGACACTCGACCTCAGCCGCGTCGATCCCCGTCTGCAAAAAAACCTGCCGGTGCAATCGCGCGTCGTGCTCACGTGGGACGCCAACGACTGCGACATCGATCTCTGGGTGAGCGATCCCAACGGCGAGGTGGCGAGCTACAATTTTCCGCTCACCTCGCAGGGTGGTCGCATGTCGCGCGATTTTACTGGCGGCTATGGCCCGGAAGAGTTTCTCCTGCGCGCGCCCAAGCCCGGCACCTATCGCGTGAAGATCGACTACTTCGGCGACAGCCGGCAATCCGCCCTCGGCCCCGTGACCGCCCAACTCCGGCTCATCACCGGCTTCGGCACGCGAGCGCAGGCGGAGAAACGGCTCACCGTGCGGCTCGAGGAGAAAAAGCAGAAACTCGAAATCGGAACTTTCGAGATCGCCGCGCCGGGCAAAATGGAGCGAGCCGCCGACTGAACGCTACATCCGAAACGCGATGATCGTGCCGGCCACGCCGATGATTTCGGCGAAGCGGCCGGCCTTGATTTCCTCAAAGATGGCGCGGGTCACGCCGTCGGCCCGGCTGCCGAAATCGTGAAACGCGATCACGCCGCCACGCTTCACAAACGGGGCCCATGCGAGAATGTCGGCCTTGCACGCGTCGTAGCTGTGATCGCCGTCGATGAAGATGAAATCGATCATGCCGCGCTTGGCGGCAAGTTGCTGCGCAGCGGCGAGCGAATCGCTCACCACCGGCTCGACGCGTGAAGCGAACCCGAGATCGGAGAAATTTTTCCGGAAAACCTCCAGCGTGCTTTGCGCGCCGAGTTTTAGGAAATGCCGCTTATACCACGCGGCATCTTCGCCGCAGGTGGAGAGGCCCTGAAAATTATCGACCGCAAAAATTTTCGTGTTCGGCCCTTTCAGCCCGCCTGCGATGAAGCAGGTCGAGGCGCCCATCCACGAGCCAACTTCCACGACCTGCGCATTGGCCGGCAAATCGCTGGCGAGCTGGAAAAGGTAGCCGCGCTCGGGGAAGCTGCCCATGTCGTCCTGTTTGAAATGCCGCGCAATGCGGTGGAACTCCGGCCAAGCGAGATCCGGCCGCCGCTTGCGGGCACCGCGCAGGTAGCGTCCGCATTTCTGCGCGAACCGCGCGTCGCGAACGAGGGGCCAGTGTTTGAACGCCATGGAGCGAGGCAACCGGTCGCGATGCGAGGCGGGAAGCTTTTTCTTTGCGGCCAACGCCCTCCTCGCGTTGTCATCGCCAGTCCCGCAGGGCCGGGGCGATCCAGCTGGATTGCTTCGTCGCTGCGCTCCTCGCAATGACAGACCAGAACATCAAAGTAACCGTCGCAATTCCGACCTACAATCGCGCGGACTTTTTGCGGCAGACGCTCGCGGGCATCGCCGCGCAGCAGTTCCCGCGCGAGCATTTCGAGGTGCTCGTGATCGACAACAATTCGACCGACCACACGCGCGCGGTCGTCGCGGAGTTTGCCGCCGCGCGGCCCGCGCCGCGCTATCTCCTCGAGCCGCAACAGGGCCTCGACTACGGCCGCAACCGCGCGATCGCCGAGGCCCGCGGCGAGATCATCGTCTTCGGTGACGACGACATTTTGGTGCAGCCCGACTGGCTCGCGCAAATGACCGTGCCGCTCCTCGCCGATGCCAGTGCGCGCCGCATTGGGGCAATCGGCGGCGAGGTGATTCCCGTTTTCCCCGACGGACTGCCCGACTGGGTGCGCGAGTGGCATGCGCCGCTGGCCTTCCGCGCTGACACCGGCCCGCTCGCTCCAAAGCACTCGCCGATGGGGGCGAACCTCGCGTTTCCGAAATGGGTGTTCGACCAACTAGGTCGTTTCCACACCGCGCTCGATCGCGCGGCGGGAAATTATTTCTCCGGCGGCGACAGCGAGATGGTGAGGCGCGTGCGCGCCGCCGGACTCGAAGTGTGGTTCGCACCCGCAGCGGCGGTGCAGCACCAGATACCGGCGAGCCGCACGACGTTTCGCTACGCGCGGCGGCACGCCTTCGACTCCGCCCGCTCACGCGTGATCGATCGCGCGGGCCAGCCGGGCGCGGGCGGCTACCTCCTCGGGCGTTTCTTCGCGAACATCGCGAAGGCGCTCGGTTACGCGGTCGTTGCGCTGGTGAATGGAATCATCTTCCGCGGCAGCGCGGCCAAGAAGGCGCTCGTGCGCGCGTGGCGCTCGTGCGGCTATCTCTACCAAATCCCGCGCTCGCTCGTCGGGAAGATTTAGTGTTCACCGAATCTGCCGTGGCCGATCCGCTTCCCCTTTCCATCGCCATCATCGCCAAAAACGAGGCCGCGAATCTTCCGCGCTGCCTCGCCAGCGTGCGCGGCTGGGCGGCGGAGATCGTGGTCGTTCTGAACGACACCACCGACGCCAGCGAGTCCATCGCGCGCGCCGCCGGCGCCGCCGTGCATCACCGTCCCTGGCCCGGCTACCGCGACGCGAAAAACGCTGCGACCGATCTCACGACGCAGCCGTGGGTGCTGTCGCTCGACGCCGACGAAGAAGTTTCGCCCGCGCTGCGGGCGAGCATCACGGAATTCTTGCAGCGGCCGGACGTGGCGACATTCGCCGGTGCACGTTTCCCCCGCAAAGTCTGGTTCATCGATCGCTGGATCCTGCATGGCGATTGGTATCCTGACTTGAGCTTGCGGCTGTTTCACCGCGACCGCGCGCGCTGGGGCGGCGATGAATTCGTCCATGAAAAGGTCGAGTGCCGCGGACCCTTCGCGACGTTGCGCGGCGATCTGCACCACTACTCCTTTCCCACGCTCGCCAGCCATGTGGAGAAAATCAATCCGTTCGCCGATTTGTTCGTGCGGCAGCAGCAGGCGCGCGGGAAAAAATTCTCCGCCCTGGCCGCGGTGTTTCGTCCCGGCTGGCGTTTCTTCCGCGCCTACGTGCTGAAGCTCGGCTTCCTCGACGGCTTCCCTGGCCTCTACATCGCGTGGGCCACGGCCTTCGGCGCCTTCGTGCGCTACAGCCGGCTCTATGAGGCCGAGAAACGGAAGGAACCGCTGATTGATGCTCATCGTCGCTAATCAGAAATCATCAGCGTTCATCAGCGAAGATTAGCGGTTAACCATGTCTGGAAAAAAGGAGGCCCACACCTTCAGCAAACTCGCCGAGGAACTCGTCGGCGACTTGCGCGGCGTGCCGTTCGACGAACCGAAACGTTCCAAGAAGCGCGCCACGCAGCCACTCGCCGTCGTCGTCGAGCAACTCCTCCAGCAGCACCAAATCGGCCGTGAGTCTCCCGAGCACACCATCCGCGCCCACTGGCCGGCGATCGTCGGCGCGGCCAACGCCTCCTATTCGCACCCGGCCATGATTGAACGCAACCTGCTCAACGTCCTCGCCGGCCACTCCGTCGTGCGCAACGAGCTTTTCCACCACCGCGAGGAAATCGCCACCCGCATCCGGCAGCTGCCGGGCTGCGGGCATGTGAAGGCGATCAACTTGCGGTCGGGTTAGGCGTGGCTGCGTGTATAGCGCGGTCAGCCTGACCGCGCTCGACGGATCAGCCCGGGCAGGCTGCCCGGACTACGGACCGCACCCGTATAGCCCCAGTTTTCTCACCAAAATTTGCGCTTGCGAGCAAGTGGGCGTTTGCGGAGCCTGTGTCCTTGCGTCAGTGGATATCCGCCGGTTGCGGGTGTCCACCACACTGGTCCGGCATTCCGCCGGATGAGAACGGTGACGCCGGCTCACCCCGACTACCACTCGGGCGAGGCGGGCGGCACGGAGCCCGAAGGGGTTCCCTACAGTCGTGAATCCAACCACAAAACCATGTCCACCACAGTCGTTAAGCCCACCATCATCGCAGAATATAAGACCCACGAGAAGGATACCGGCTCGTCCGAAGTCCAAGTCGCGCTCTTGACCGCTCGCATCAATCACTTGACCGAGCACCTGCGCACGCACCGGAAGGACTTCCACTCGCGCCGCGGGCTGCTGCAGATGGCCTCCCGCCGTCGCAAGCTCCTCGATTATCTCAAGAAGCACAATCTTCCGAAGTATAACGAGCTGCTCCAGAAGCTGAACCTTCGCAAATAACGCTTTCGTCTCACGGGCGACCCATCCGCGGGTCGCCCGTTGTCGTTTTCGACACTCGATCACGAACGGGACATTTCGGTTTGTTTCTCCTGTAGGCCCGCTTGAAAAGCCAAACTCTCACGAGTTCGGCTACGGGGTGCCAAACCGAAATCTCTCGCCAGTGCACGAGCTGACCGAAGCGGGTTGGGAATCCCCAGTAGCAATAGTTCCACCCGTAGCGCCGCCTCACCCCCGAGGCGCGCCACCGCCCCGCCATCGCGCGGGGCCCACGAATCCAATCCAGCCGCGTGGCGCTGGCCGGTTCGTCCTTATCCGTCGTCACGCAATCCGTCCGAATCGTCCGAAAGAAAGATCATGCAACAGAAACATTCCGTCACCGTGCCCGGCCTCGGGCTCACGTTCTCCACCGGCTCAATCGCCCAGCTCGCGGGCGGCGCCGTCAACGTCAACGTCGGCGAGACCAACGTCTTCGTCACCGCCTGCGCCGCGCAGACCATGCGCCCCGGCCAGGACTTCTTCCCGCTCACCTGCGACTACCGCGACAAATACGCCGCGGCCGGCCGTTTCCCCGGCGGCTACTTCAAGCGCGAGGGCCGTCCCTCCGAGCGCGAGATCCTCATCTCCCGCCTTTGCGACCGTCCTTGCCGCCCGCTCTTCCCTGAGGGTTTCCTCAATGAAGTGCAGATCATCGGCCAGCTCTTCTCGGCCGATTTGATCAACGATTCCGACATCGCGATGGTCAACGGTGCCAGCGCCGCCCTCGCCATCTCCGACATTCCGTGGAACGGGCCCATCGGCTGCGTCCGCGTCGCGCTCATCGACGACAAGTTCGTCACGAACCCCACCATCGAGCAGATGTATTCTTCGTCGCTCGACCTCATTTACGTCGGCAACGCGAAAGACATGCTGATGATCGAGGGCTCGGCGGACCAAATCTCCGAGGAGAAATTCATCGAGGCCCTCGCCTTCGGCCACGACGCCATCCAGCCCATCATCGCCGCGATCAAGGAGCTCGTCACTCTCGCCGGCAAACCCAAGGCGCACTTCGCCCTCGTCGGTGCCACCGCCGAGGCTCGCGCCATCATCGAGCGCGTCGTCCCGGCTGAGCGCGTTTCCGCAGCCATCTTCGGCCACGAAAAAGCGGTTCGCTCGGCCAACATCAAAGGCCTCAAGGCCGAGGCGAAGGCCGCCCTTTCGATCGAGCTCGGCGAAGGCCGCTTCAGCGATGTCGACCTCAACGTCGTCTTCGAAGACCTCCAATACAAAGCCTACCGCGCGACCGTCCTCGCCAAGGGCACGCGCTCCGATCACCGCGACGCCAAGGCGCTGCGCCCCATCACCGCGCAGGTCGGCGTTCTCCCGCGCGTGCACGGCTCCGCGATGTTCCAACGCGGCGACACGCAAAACATCGCCATCGTCACCCTCGGGCCGACCAAGGAAGCCCAGGACATGGACGGCCTCACCGGCGGCGCCACCTCGAAGAGCTTCATTCTTCACTACAACTTCCCGCCGTTCTCCGTCGGCGAAGCCGGCCGCTTCATCGGCCCCGGCCGCCGCGAAATCGGCCACGGCGCCCTCGCCGAGCGCTCGCTCGTCCCGGTGCTCCCGCCCGAGGACGCGTTCCCCTACTCCATCCGCGTTGTCTCCGAAATCATGGCGTCGAACGGCTCCACCTCGATGGCCTCGATTTGCGGCGGCTGTCTCGCCCTCATGGACGCTGGCGTGCCGATCATCGCTCCCGTCGCCGGCATCTCCTGCGGTCTCATGACCGAGATGGCGGCCGACGGCTCCATCACCAAGTGGACCACCATCACCGACATCCTCGGT
>JANXSC010000589.1 GCA_025352845.1 Opitutaceae bacterium | reverse complement strand
CGAAACGCATACCAAGCGCACCACTGTTTCAATGTGGCCGTCTGCCTCGCGGAGCGAGGACCGACCATAGCCGTGGGCCTCGGCCCACGGATCGACGGACGAAATACCGGTGCGTCGCGGAGCGACGCCTGAGGGTCGGTCGTTCAAGCATCGCTTCGCGACGCCGCCAAAATCGGATTTTCTCCCGTGGCTTGAAAGCCACGGCTATTTTCACTCGGTCGCTCCGCGACCCGGCGAATTCTGGCATCGACCGAACACCCCCACTCGCCGCACGCCTTGCGCTGTTTCACCGAATCTTCTGATCCGGCAACTCCGTCTTGATCCCCTCGTCGAGCGGCATCTTGTCCTTCTCGGGCGTGAGGCCGGCGGCGGCGAGCATGGAGGCGAGCTGGCCTTCGAGCTCGCGGCGCTTGGCGGCGAATTTCGGATCGGCGGCGAGATTGCGCAGCTCCTTCGGGTCGCTCTTCACGTTGTAGAGTTCCGGCAGGTGGCGGTCGGGCGAGCCGTCGCCGTGCGGGTAGCGCATGAATTTCCAGTCGTCGGTGCGCACGCCGCGGATGTTCGGCGTGTAGGGAAATTGTTTTTCGTAGTTATACTCGTAGAACCACGCGGTGCGCCACGCGGAGTCGCGGCCGTTGGCGAGCGCGCGCCACGACTTGCCCTGAATCCCCGCGAGCGCCGGCGCGCCACAGAGATCGAGCAGGCTCGGTGCGAGGTCCATCGCGAGCACCTGGCCCTCGACGACGCGGCCGCTCGGCAGGCCGGGACCGCGCGCGATGAGCGGAATGCGGATGCTCGGCTCGTGCATCGTGCGCTTGTCCACCATGCCGTGCTCGCCCTCGAGCAGGCCGTTGTCGCCCATGAAGACAATGATCGTGTTGTCGAACTGGCCGGACGATTTCAAAAACGCGACGAGTCGGCCGACACTGTCGTCGATGCTCAGCACCGTGCCCCAGTAGGCGTGGACCATGTTTTCAAAATCCTTCACGGCCTCGGGGCGGGTGTCCGGGAAATTCTTCCGCCACTCGAAGAGTGGCCCGTAGATCCCGTGCCACGTCGTCAACCGCTGGCGCATCCAGTCGGGTTTGCCGTCGAGCGCGAAGGCACTCGCGGGATAGGGCACGCGCACGTGATCGAAGCTGTGCGCGTATTTCTCCTCGGGGAAATAAAACGAATGCGGTGCCTTCTGCCCGAGGCAGAGCGCCCACGGTTTGCCGGGGGCCGAAGCCGTCCGCTGCTTGATCCAGTCGAGCGCGTAGTCGGTGACGACGTGCGTGTAGTAACCCTTCGGCGCCTCGCGGCGCTCGTTGTTCACGTTCCACTCCGTGTCGAAATATTTCCCCTGCCCCTTGTGCGTGACGAACCAGTCGAAGCCGGGACGCGGCGCGTCGTTGTTCTCGCCCATGTGCCACTTGCCGACGTAGGCCGTCGCGTAGCCGCTCTCGTGCAGGCGGCCCGGCCAGTGCGGAAGCGCCGCCGGCAGCTCGGTGAAATTGTCCCTCACGCCGTGCCGGTGCGCGTAGAGGCCGGTGAGAATGCTCGCGCGACTCGGCGAGCAGAGCGAAGTCGTGCAAAACGTGTTCGCGAAACGCACGCCGCTCTTCGCGAGCGCGTCGATGTGCGGCGTCTTCACGTGCTCCGAGCCGAAACACCCGACCGCCTCCGGCCGCAGGTCGTCGCAGAGGATGAAGAGCACGTTCGGTTTCGCCGTCGCCGCCAACGAACCAACGGTAGAAACCACGAACGCGACGAGCAACGCGAGAAACCGGAGGAGCATTTTCATAAAAGGGAAAGTCCGCTCATCGAGCCCACGAAGCCCACGCGCGTCAATCTACCGCGTGGCTGAGGCGATTTCTCCCAACTCCGCGAAAACCGATCCGTCCGTCGGCAGCTCACGCGCAAACACATCCCCAATCACCTGCGTCCAACCGTGGAGAAAATACGTCCAGCCATCTTCGACGCGCAGATCCCGTGCGACGGCCTGCGTGCGCGCGTGCGCGAGGAACCGAAGATCGCCGCGGTAGTTAAACTCCCACACGCGTCCACCGTGCGGAAAAAGCGCAGCGATCGAAAGCGGGGAGCCGGGCGCGTCCTTGCCGAGGCCGGTGGCGTTTACGACGAGGGAGTGCGGCGGCAGCGCCGCGAGCACCGCATCCGTCTGCGTGGTTTCCGAAACGTGATGCGTCACGAGCGGCACTGCGCCCGGCCACGTCGCGTGCAAACGCCGCACATGCGTCAGCCGCGCGTCCGAACGATCGACGACGTGCATGCGTGCGGGTCGGCGCGGGCCCGGCGCAGTATTGGCGAGCGTCCACGCGAGCGCGCTGCCCGCGCCGCCCGCCCCGAGCACGAGCGCCTCCGTCAGCGGGCGCGACGGATCACGGGCGAGTAATTTCCTCAGCGCATGGCCACCTGTGATCGGATCGACGGCGCGGCCGTGCAGGCGGCCGTCGCACTTGAATACGCTCCCGATTTCGCCCAGCGCCACCGTCAGCGGATCGAGCGCGTCGAACTGGTGGCGGCACGCCGCGTAGACCGCGATCTTGTGCGACGTCACCAGCGCCCCGAGCGAAAGCGGATCGCGGCGGATGAACGCGATCGCGGCGCGGTAGTTTTCCGGCGCGTCGTGCAGCGGAAAATCCAGGCCGCGCAGTTCGCAGTCGCCGAGCCCCAGCCGCTCCGCCCAGCGCGGAAACACGCGGTTGATCGAGGACTGCCCAGTCGTGACACCGATGAAATACATCGTCGGCTTGGTGGCGGGTCGGTGGTCGAAAGGCATGAAGGAGTCGGGTCGTATGAGAGGGTGCGGAGCCGTGCCCGCCGTCAAACTTCGAGTGCGGCCCAAGGTATCCCGCTGGTTACTTGGTTTCGCATTCGTTCTTGTGTCGAACCAGCCACCGCAAAATATCCGGTCACCCCAGCACGCCCCGTGCTTAGACTGTTCACCGCCTCTGTTTCACTGCCTGACGACCAACCATGAAAACCAGTCTCGCCTCCACCTTGGCCCGCTCGGCCGCCGCCCTCGCCGTGCTTTCTTCGATTTTGTTGCGCGCTCAAACCGTTCCCGCCACACCCCCGGCCACAACCGTGGCGGCCGACGAGGCTGTGCAGCTCACCAAGTTCACCGTCACCGACGACAAGGACCTCGGCTACGCCTCGCTGCAGACGACCTCCGCGATGCGCACCACGCAGGACCTCAAGAACGTCGCGAGCTCGATCTCGATCATGAACGCGCAGTTCATCGAGGATCTTGGGCTCACGACGATGGAGGAGATGGCCACGTGGATGGTCTCCGGCGAATCCAACCCGGACCCCAACGCCACCGTGCAGAGCCGCGTGATCCTCCGCGGCGTCGCCAACGCCTACGCCATGCGCAACGGCTGGATCTGGTATTCGCCGATGGATTCGTTCTCCACCGAGAAGATCGAGGAGCTGCGCGGCCCCAACGCCTTCCTCTACGGCGAGGCCGATGTCGGCGGCGCGCAAAACCAAGTCACCAAGCGCGGCCTCTTCGGTCGAAAAATAACGCGGGTCAAGGTGATGGCCGGCAGCCACAACCTGCTCCGCGCCGAGGTCGATATGAACCGCACGCTCGTCCCCAACAAGCTCGCCGCCCGTTTTGCCGCCGTCTCGCACAAGGGCGATTCGTGGATCGACAATGTGCGCCGCGATTTCCGCGGACTCTACGGCGCCCTCACCTACCAGCCTTTCCGGCAGACCACGGTGAGCGTGATGGCCGAGCACGGCCGCACGACCGCGATTCTTTCGCAGGGCATGCTGGTCGATGCCAACTCGCGCGCCGCCACCGCCACGCTCGGCAACGTGGGCTACATCTACAACACCGCGACCGGCACCGGATTTCGCGGCCAGGGCCGCGTGATCAGCACCGGCCCGCTCGTCTCGATCACCGACACCGCGCTGATTCCGAAGCGGACGCAGATCAACGGACCCGACAGCACCTACCGGAACAACACCACGTCGTTCACCCTTGAGGCCGAGCACCACATCGGGAAAAACCTGCACCTCCAGCTCATGGGCAATTTCTACCAGCAGAAACTCGACAACTGGACCATCAGCTCGCGCAACATCATCCGCGACCGCAGCCCGCTCCTGCCCAACGGCCAGGACAACCCCTACTTCAACGAACTCTACGCGGAGTATTTCCGCACCCACAGCATCGACGGCAACATTGTCCGCGATTTCCGCTTCTCCGCCGTCTATGATCTCAAGACGCCGTGGTTCACGCAGCAGTTCATCGCCAACGTCCAGCAGCATCAGGACAACCCCGGCCAGAAGAAGCCGAAATACGCCGAGTATCTCGACATGGCCAACCCCAACTGGGTCGGCACCGTGAACCCCGCGATCACGCAGGCCGCGTTCGTCGCCAACCGCACGACGTTCACCAACAACCGCTTTCTCCGCCGCTACTACCTGCGCGACGGCGTCTCCCCTGACCGCACCGACAACCTCGCGCCCATCCCCGGCCTCTCGGCCTACTACCCCGATCTGTCCAACCAGATCGCGGCGGCCGGCCAGTTCATCAACCGCCGCTTCTACACGCCCTCGTGGGGCGTCGGCGCCTCCGGCACCTACTTCAAGGACCACCTCTACAC
>JANXSC010000559.1 GCA_025352845.1 Opitutaceae bacterium | reverse complement strand
CCCGCGTTACCGTCGAGGGCACCGGGCTCGAGAGCTTCACCGACTCCAGCGGACAATACCGCCTGACCAACATCCCGGCCGGCCCGGCGCGCGTGCGGGTCTTTTTCACGGGTCTCGACGTGCAGACGGAGAGCGTGACGGTGCCCGCGGGCACCACCGTGCAGCACGACTTCAATCTCGAGGCCACCGAGCGCCGCTCGTCGCCCGACCGCTCCGGCGGGGTCGTCAAGCTCCAGGAATTCGTCGTCTCCACCTCACGGGAAATGGACGGTGCCGCGATCGCGATCAACGAGCAGCGGTTCGCGCACACCATCAAGAACGTCGTCGCCGCCGACGAATTTGGCCAGGTCTCCGACGGTAACGTCGGCGAGTTTCTCAAGTTTCTCCCGGGAATGGCGATCAACTCCGTCGGCGGCGAGGCCCGCACCTTCATGCTCAACGGCGCGCCGCCGAACAACGTGCCGATTTCGGTGGGCGGCTTCGACCTCGCCAGCGCCGCCGGCTCCAGCACGTCGCGGCGCGTCGAAGTCGATCAAGTCTCGCTCAATAACATCGCCCGCATCGAGGTGCTGCAGTCGCCGACCCCCGAATCGCCGGGCATGGCGCTCGCGGGCTCGATCAACATGGTGCCGCGCAGCGCATTTGATCGGAAGCGGCCGGTGTTCAACGGGAGCGTTTACTTTCTGATGCGCGACAACGCCCGGGATTTCCAGCCGACGCCGGGCCCGATGAAGGACAAGATGCGGAAGGCGCGCCCGGGCTGGGATTTTTCCTACATTGTGCCGGTGAATGATCGCTTCGGGTTCACGGTTTCCGGCGGCAACAGCACGCTCTATCAGTCGTTGGATTACGTCCAAAACACCTGGCGGGGCAACACCGCCGGCACCAGCATACCCAGCGCGGCCGGCGTGCAGGGCGCGTTTCCCGACACCACCTCTGATCGCCCCTACTTGTCCGAGTATCAGTTGCGCGCCGGCGGCAAGGTGTCCCGCCGTTCCTCCGCCGGCGTGACGATCGACTACAAGCTCTCCCGTAACGACCGGCTTTCTTTCGCGTTTCAATATGCGTTTTCGGACAAGCCGTTTGCCTATCGGTTTCTGACCTTCTCGCCCACGCGCATCTTGCCGGGCGATTTCACGACGTCCTACACCCACGGTGCGGTCGGCGCCGGTGAAATTCGCATCGACAACCAATATCGCCAGAAGGCCGGGGCGACCTACATGCCCACGCTGGTGTGGCGGCACGACGGACCCGTGTGGAAGGCGGACGCCGGGGCGGGCTATTCGCATTCGACCAACATCTATAGCGACATCGACAAGGGTTATTTCGGCAACAGCCGGGCCCGACGGACCGGGGTGACGGTGTCATTTGATGACATTTTCTATCTGCGTCCGCGGAACATCACGGTGACGGACACGGCCGGACGACCGGTTGATCCGTATAATATCAACACCTACTCGCTCGCGACCAGCAATGGGGACCTGCTCAATACGACGGACCTCCGCCGCAGTGTCCAGGCCAACCTGAGCCGGGATTTCGATCCGCGCGGCGTGCCACTCACCGTCAAGGCAGGCGTGGACCTGCGCAATGCCATGCGCGACAACCGCACCTATTCGCCCTCGTTTACGTTCGTTGGCGCGGATGGACGCGCGACCACGACGCCGCTCGATCCCTTGGGCAGCGATGACGGCGCGGGAGTGGTGCTCGATCCGATTAACTCGCAGGTCACGCCCGGTTTCGGTTTTCCCAAGGTCCAACGGGTCAGCAACGACAAGTTATGGGATCTCTACAAGGCGCACCCCAATTATTTCGATCTCAATGAGAACGGCGCCTTCCGCTCGACCGTGAGTAATTCGAAGCGCGCAGAAGAAACCATTTCGTCCGCCTATTTCCGCGGCGACATCGCGTTCTTCGCGCGCCGCCTCCGGTTCATCGGCGGCATCCGCGCGGAACAAACCAACGTCCAGGCGGAGGGTCCCCTCACCGACGCGACGCGGAATTTTCAGCGCGATACGAGCGGTCGGGTCATCGACGGCAACCCGGCCCAGCCAGGTGTCCAGCCGGTGTTAATCATCCCCGCCTCCAACGCGCTGGGCGTCTCGCAGCTCACGTTCATCGACCGCGGCACGCACGCCGAGAAGGAATACCTGCGCTGGTTTCCCAGCGTCAACGCAAGCTACAACGTCCGCGAAAATCTGATCGCGCGGGCGGCGTATTACACCTCGGTCGGCCGGCCCGACTACAACCAATACGCGGGCGGCCTCACGCTGCCCGATACGGAGAGTCCCCCCAGCACCAGCAACCGCATTTCGGTCAACAATGTGGCGATCAAGGCGTGGAGCGCGCAGACGATGAAGGTGCGATTTGAATATTATTTCGAGCGGGTCGGCCAGGTTTCGATCGGCGCCTTCCGGCGCGACTTCATGAATTTCTTCGGCAACACCGTCTTCAACGCCACGCCCGAGTTCCTCGCGCTCTACGGCCTCGATCCGGCGATCTACGATCCCTACGATGTAGCCACGCAGCAAAACATCCAGAGCACGGTGCGGATGACCGGCTTCGAATTCGACTACAAGCAGGCGCTCACGTTTCTCCCGCCCTGGGCGCGCGGGGTGCAGGTGTTTGCGAACGCCAGCGCGCTGCGCGCGACCGGCGACGCCACGGCGAATTTCAACGGCTTTGTGCCGCGCGTCTACAACTGGGGCGTGAGCCTCACGCGTGAACGCTTCAACTTCCGCGTAAATTGGAATTATCGCGGCCTTTCCCGCGGCGGCCAGGTGACGGGCCGCAGCATCGAGCCGGGCACCTACTCGTATCAGTCCAAGATTCTCAACCTCGAGGTGTCGGGCGAATATCACCTCAGCAAGCGATTCGCGCTCTTTATGACGACGCGCAATGTCCAGGCCGCCCCCGATGACACGAAAATCTACGGTCCCAGCACGCCCCTCGTCGCGCGGCTCCGCGACCGCAACGAGATCGCCGCGATGTGGACATTTGGCCTTAAGGGCACGTATTGAACCGCCGCAGGTTTTCGTCCCGCGGCCCTCAGCGATACAACAGGAGCGGCTCGCGCAACGCTGCGAATTCGGTGAGGCCGCACTCCCATGTCGCGGCGATTTTTTCTGAAGGCACGCCTCGCTCGAACGCCTCGCGCACGGATGACGTGCCCATGACCTTGTCGAAATAGTCGGCGTGCAGCTCGAGTTTCGCGCCGTGGAGACGTCGGACGGTTTGCAGGATGGCGAGCGTCGTTGCGACGGAGCGGAACGCTTCGCGGTCGGTCACGTGAAGCTGGCAGCCGCCGCAGCGCTGGCCGGCGGATTTGGAGAACGTCGGCGCGAACCACGTCTCGCGAAAGCGAACGCCCGGCAGCGCGAGAGCGTTCAGTTCGCGCGCGAGCACGAAGCCGTCGATCCACGGAGCGCCGAACCACTCGAAGGGCCGCGTGGTGCCGCGGCCCTCGGAGAGATTGGTGCCCTCGAGCAGCACCTGGCCGGGATAAACCGTCGCGGTGTCGGGCGTCGGCATGTTGGGCGAGGGAGCGACCCACGGCAGGCGCGTGGCCTCGAACCAATCGCCGCGCCGCCAGCCCTCCATCGGGACGACCGTGAGATCGCATTTTTGCGGGAGAAATTTCGCGTTGAAGAGCCGCGCGAGTTCGCCGGTCGTCAGGCCGTGGCGTAGTGGAATCGGATAGACCCCGATGAACGAACTGTGCCGCGGGTATTCGAGGATCGGCCCTTCCATCGCGACACCGTTAATCGGGTTGGGGCGGTCGAGCACTACGAATGGGATACCGGCGGCGGCCGCGGCGCTCATCGCGTAGGCCATCGTCGCGATGTAGGTGTAAACGCGCGTGCCGACATCCTGCAGGTCGAAGACGAGCACGTCGATCCCGTCGAGCATGGTGCGCTCGACTTGTTTGCCGGCGTGCTGCGTGTCGAAGTCGCGCATCGTGGCGTCGATGTCGGCGAGCGGCGCAGTCGGGAGTTTCAGTGCCTGGCCGTAGAGAGAAAACACGGGTAGCGAAAAATGCTCGTCGCGATAAAACGCCACGAACTCGCCCGCCTGCGCGTTGCCGCGCACGCCGTGTTCGGGGCCGTAGAGCGCGGCGATTTTCACGTCGGGGTGCGCGCGAAATTTTTCGACGACGCTCACGAGGTCGCGCGTGACGCCGGTGGGGTTCGTGATCAGGCCGACGCGCTTGTCCCGCAGGAGGCCGGGGTGTTTCTCAAACAGGACGTCGACCCCGAGCTTCATTTTTCCCCGGCGTGATGGTGCGTCCCGGCCGATTCGTTTTCCCACACGGGCCGGTGCGGCGCGATCTCGGCGCGGAAATCCCCGAGGCTCGGCCAGAGCGTGCGCTTCGCGAGATCGACTTCGGCGACGACGACGGTGCCCCAGGTCTCGGCGCGCGCGACGGTCTGTCCCGAGCGATCGTAGACGGCGGTGAGCATCCAGTTGCGCGAGACATCCTCGTAGGTGCTGCTGACGAGGAAGACATGGTTCTCACAGGCGCGCGCGCTCGCGAGCAGCGGGTTGCAGCCCCAGACCGGCCACGCGATGATCTCGGCTCCGCGGGTGGAAAGCTGGCGCGCGACCTCGGGGAAAAAGCCGTCGTAGCACACCATCATCCCGAGTTTGCCGAAGCGCGTCTCGAACACCGGATATTCGTGACCCGGCTGGATACCGCCCTCGATCTCGCCGCGGGGCAGCGCGACCTTGCGGTATTTGCCGATGAAATTTCCATCGGGCCCGATGAGCGCGGCGACGTTGTAGACGAGCGCGCCGTCGCGCTCGAGCAAGCCCGCCACGATGTAGAGCGAGTGCTGCTTCGCGAGCGCGCCGAAATACTCCGTCGAGGGCCCCGGCACGGGCTCCGCGCAATCCGCGTAGGTGCGCCGCATCGCGTAATACGTCAGCGTCTCCGGCAGCACCACGAGATCGGCGCGCTGGCGCGCCGCCTCGGCGACGAGCGGCTCGAACTCGCGGCAGTTTTCGAGCGGGGATTTCCCCCCCTTGGGCCGGAAGTGCACCGCTGCAAGCCGCACAAGGCGCGGCGGCGGTGGACTCGTCGCGACCAGCGTGGCGCTGCTCCATTCAACGCGCGCATTCGCCGCCCACTGCAAGTGCAGTTCGATCACAGCGCGCGTGGCTTTGGGCGGAGCGCGATAGGTGCCGGTCACTTCCGTCCATCCATCGGCGCGCTCGTTCAGTTCGCCGGGATACTCTGGCTCGGCGTTGGCACTGTAGCCCGGCAGCACGCCGCGCACCGTCGGCTCGTCGGTCGGCACGGGCTTGCCCGCATCGTTGCGCCAGAGCACGCGCACGACGGCGCTGCGGCGGGGTGACTCGACGCCCGTCGTCTTGCGCAGCGCGTGAAAACGATAGTGCTGCCCACCCTGCACCGGCACCGTGCGCGTCCAGAAACCATGCAAGCCCTCGCGGGCATCGGCTTCGATAATCAGTGTGCCCTTTTCGTCTGACCTGCCGGCCATCGGTGCGAAGGAAAATTTCGGCCGAATCTCGTCGCGTGGCGCAGCTGCTTGCCAAGCAGCCGGCATCGGCTCCGCCGCACGCAACCCCACGCCAACATCGCCCACGAGCAGCATGCTCGCGACGATTCCCCGAAACGAAACCGAACGGTTCATGGGCAGAAAATAAAAAAAGGGGTGGCCAAGGCGCAAGCCTCGGCCACCCCCGATAGGGTGGATTCAGATCAGAAGCGGCCTTCGATGCCTATCGTGATCGTCGTGCCTTGCATGAGGAACGTCTGGAGCTGGTCGGCGATGCCGCGGTAGTATTTCTGCGGCTCGTTGAAGAGATTCTGGATGCCGACGGCCAGCGTGGGATTGTAGGGCAGCGGCAGCTGATAGCGCATGCTCGCGTTGACGAGTTCGCGGGCCATGAGGAACTGGTTACGCGAGGGTGCGGTGATATTGTAGGTTCCGCGGACATTTTCGGCGGTGTAGTTGTAGCTGATCGAGGCGCCAAACTTCTTGTAGTCCCAAGAGAGGGAGGCGTTCGCAGTCCGCGGGATGAAGCCGGCGACATACTTGTCCTTGAGGTAAGCGCCCGCGATGCCGTAGTCGCCGTGGGCGGTAATCTGGGTCAAGTTGCCATTGAAGCGGAGACCCTTGAGCAGTCCGGGGAGAAAGCGGAACTGCTGCTGGTAGCTGAACTCCACGCCTTGGGTGAACGCCGTGCCGGCGTTGGAATTGGCGAGAATCGTGAAGCCCTCGTATTGGCCTTCAAAGCCGTTGCCCGTGCCCGTGCCGACGATGCCAATTTCCTTGCCGCTCACGATGTAGTCATCAATCCGCTTGTGAAACCAGCCCACCGAAAAGGAACCTGAGGGCTCGAAGTAGAACTCCAGCGAGAAGTCCCAGTTTTTCGCCTGCGTCGGCTTCAGCGCCGGATTGCCAAACGTGAGCACCCCATTGGGGTAGTTGTTATTCGTGCCCGGCAGATTGATGCCGCCGACGCCCGTCACCGCATTGGCCAGACTCGGACGCGCGAAGCCAGTGGTCCACGAGCCACGCGCCTTGAGGTTGGACGTGATGTCATAATACGCATGCACGCTGGGAAAATTCTTGCCGTAGTCTCCCTCGTTCTTGTTGGGATGGTTGAAGTCTTTCAGCGCGGAGCCGACTGGATCGTCGAGCTGTTGTTGGAGCGTGGTGCGCACGCGGGCGCCCTGGTTGGAGTAGCCGATGGTGTCGGTCAGTTCTCGGCGCACGCCGCCGAGG
>JANXSC010000540.1 GCA_025352845.1 Opitutaceae bacterium | reverse complement strand
ATCGCTACTACACGTGCAGCCTCGTCATGCGCGAATCCGCAAGCCGACCGTGCGCGGTCGGGCGGCTGTCGGCCGATGCGCTCGAACGGGTGGTCATCGCCTTGGTGGGCGAGGCCAGCAAGCACCCGACGCTGATCGCCGAAATGGTCGAGACTTCACGTCGGATGCGGGTGGGCGACCGCGAAGCCCTGCGCTCGGAGGTGGATCGCATCAAGGGTGCGCTCACGCTGGTGGACAAGAAACTGCGCAATTGCGCCGAGGCGGTCGCCAACGACGGGGCAGACGCGTTGCGCGAAGCCTTGATCCGGCGCGCAGCCGATCTGCGAGACGAACGGCAGCGATTGCTCGTGGAGCAAGAGCGGGCGAGGCAGGCGCTGGTTGCATCCGAGGCGGGCGCCCTGGAGGGGCGACGCATTCGGGATAACTTGGAACGACTCGGGCAGGTGCTGCCAAATTTGCCACCCGCGGAGCGAAAGGAACTCATCCGGCTTTTCGTCGAGCGCGTCGACGTGCGTGGCGTCACACCAAGCACACGGCGCAAACCACAGGAGGAGCCAGCGACAACAACGGCCGCCGCCGCGCGAGTCATGGAAATCAACATCAAGCTCCACCTCGCAGAGTTGGTGCGCGGCATGGAGGAGCGCGCAGCGGCCCAATCGGAATTGGCCGCAAGCCGCCGCGCGATTTCGATTCGCGGGTTGGACCTCGGGGCACGGGTGGATTTCAGCAACGCACAGCGCGGCGAGGTGGCGATAGTCGCGCCTTTCGGGCAAGTGCTGCGCATTCAAGGTCGCGTTCGCACGGTGCCGAAACCGAAACCCGCTCGCGATCATCCGATTATCCGGGCGCGTAAATGGCATCAGATGCTGCAGACCGGAGAGGTCACCTCTCGGTCGGAGCTGGCGAAAAGAATGAAACTCACCCCCGGTGCGATTACGCGCATCCTAAAGCTCATAGAGCTGGAACCGAGCATTCAGGCCTACTTGGCTGAATTGAAGTCAGCGACTGCAATTCTGCATTTCGGATACCATCCATTGGGTGCGTTGGTTCGCTTGCGTCCGGAGGAACAAAGAATGGCATTTGATCGAATGCGAACGGAATACGAACGCCGCGAAAAGCGTAGGCATATGCGTGAAGGGACGATCACGATGCCCGCGAACATGTATTCGTCATCCAAAACACCGCGAATTTCTGCGGGATAGATCTGCAAGTCACCTTGCCGTTGATGGCTCAAGATCTCGCCCGAAAGCGGTGCAATTTGGGGTCGATAATCTTTTGACGCGGTTTGCGAAAACGAGCGCTTTCGGGCCAAAACGTAACCCCGGCGCGGAACAAACCACGAACTTTTTCAAACGGAGTCAAAATCGCCATTTCTATTTCCTACGTGAATCCAGCGACTTAACTCCGCTTTTGACGCGGACCGAAAAAAGTTCTCGGTTCTTTCACACTGGCTGCCCGACATGGATTCGAACCATGACTAGGCGAGTCAAAGTCGCCTGTGCTACCATTACACCATCAGGCAAGAAAGTGTGGAGCGAACAAGGTGCGTCACTCGATGCGCCGGTCAAGGATGGAAACGGCGCGCGCTCATCCCCTTCGATCGCGGCTTGAACCCGGCGGCGCAGCGGGGTCACAAGGTGGCATGCGCTCCCTCCTCGTTTCGCTGTGGTTGGCCGGTTCAATCTTGATTGCCGCCGAGCCGGTGCCGCTGGTCCATGCGCACGCTCACAATGACTACGAGCACGCGCGACCGCTGGCCGAGGCGTTGGAGCGGGGATTTTGCAGTGTCGAGGCTGACGTTTACCTCGTCGAGGGCCGGCTGCTCGTCGCGCACGACCGCAGGGATGTGAAGCCGGAGCGCACGCTGGCGTCGCTCTACCTCGATCCGCTGCGGGAGCGGGTGCGGCGCGGGGGCGGGAAAGTTTTTCCGGGCGGTCCGTCGGTCGTCCTCCTCGTCGACGTGAAGTCCGAGGCGGCGCCGACCTACGCGGTGTTGCACGCATTGCTCACGGACTACGCGGAGATGCTGACGACGTTTCGCGGCGGGCGCATTGAGTCGCGTGCGATCACGGTGATCGTTTCGGGGAGTCGCGCGCAAAAGGAAATGGCGGCGCAATCGCTGCGTTACGCCGCCGTCGATGGCCGCGGCATCGATCTCGATCAAAACTCCGCGCTGTCGCTGGTGCCGCTCGTGAGCGAGAGCTGGTCAAAAATCTCACCCTGGCGCTGGGAGGGTCCGATACCGGAGGCGGCGCGCACGGCGCTGCGCGCGTGGGTCGCGCGGGCGCACGCGCAGGGGCGAACGGTGCGATTTTGGGGCACGCCGGATCGGCCGGAGGTTTGGCGGACGTTGCGCGACGAAGGGGTCGACGTGATCGGTGCGGATGATTTGGCGGGGTTGCAGAAGTTTCTCCTGCAAACGAAACCCTGAACGAGGCCGCGGCGCCGGGCGCAAAAAAACCGCCGACCCGAAGGCCGGCGGTTTTGTGAGCAGAGGGGCAATCGTGCGGCGCTCAGCGCTTCGCGCCGATGCGATTGATGGAGTAGGTGAGGAGGATGGCGCGTTTCTCGCCGATGAGGCGGTTGACGCGGAGGTAGTCGTGGTCGAAGAGATTGTTCACGTTGAGCGCGAGGTTGTGATCGATGCCGCCGCCGGAGGGGAGTTTGTAGCGGAGGCCGAGGCTCCAGAGATTGAACGACGGGGTGCGCAGGCGCCACTGGTAGGTCGTGCGGGTGACGACGCGCTGGCCGTTGACGACGCCGTAAGTGTCACCGGCATTGGGCAGCTCGGTGGGGGTGGCGGCGAGGTAGGCGACGCTGACATTGGCGGAGAAGTTTTTCAGCGCGCCGGAGGGCGGGGCGTATTTCAAGTAGACGCTGCCGTTTTGCGGCGAGATGCCGTTGACGCGCCGGCCAATCGCGGCGGGTGAAGCGGTGCCGAAATCGGTGTAGATCGAATAGACGTGGCCCCAGCTGCCGCCGGTATAGAAGGTGTCGTTGATGCGCCACGTGACGTCGATTTCG
>JANXSC010000507.1 GCA_025352845.1 Opitutaceae bacterium | reverse complement strand
CGCGTCATCCGCGACGGTCTCACCAACGGCAAACTGGATGTGCGCAAAACCCTCCCGATGCTGTCGTTCCCCGCCGCGCTTCAGATTGGCGGTCTCCGTCGCGAGCAGATCCGCGATGTGCGCCGCGAGAGCATCAACTGGAACTACAACGGCCCCGATGGAAATCCCGCCACGCCCGATTCACCTTCGCTGTTCGCCAACAAAATTTACGTCAACCAGAGCGAAAATTTCGGTTTCCAGAACATGCCGTTCGTCTCCACGGCCAACGCCCTGCGCGCGTTCCAGGCCAACCCCACGCTTTTCAGCAAGACCACCGCTCAGGTCACCGCCGAAGAACTTTTCCGCCTCAACAATTCCGAGTGGCTGCAGGAAGCCGTCACTGCCGGCTACCTCCAAGCCGAGCTCGGCCTCTTCCACAACCGCCTCAAGGTTCTCACCGGCGTCCGCTACGAACGCACCGACGCCGACGGCCAGGGCGTCCGCAACGATCCCAACGCCGTCTGGGCGCGCAATGCCGACGGCACGTTCGCCCGCACCTCCGCCGGCGCCCGCATCCGTCGCGGCGAGGCCGGCGCCGTCGGCTCTTTGGCAGAGCTGGCCGTCACCCGCCAGGAACGCGGCACGAAAGCCTCTCGCACCTACGACGGCAACTACCCCAGCGTGCATCTCACCTATCAGATCCGCGAAAACTTCCTCGCGCGCGCCGCCTACGCCAAGACCTACGGCCGCCCCGATTTCTCCGCCATCGTCCCGAACACCACCGTCGACGAAACGGACTTCGGCAACAGCACGCCCGACCCCAACCAGATCCCCGGCCGCATCACCACGCGCAACACCGGCCTGCGCCCGTGGACCGGCGACAACTACGATTTCTCCGTCGAATACTATACGCCGCAGGGCGGCATTTTCAGTGCCGGCGCCTTCCGCAAAGAGATTCGCGATTTCTTCGGCGAAGCCGTGAAAGTCGCCACCGCCGCCGACCTCGAACTCCTCGAACTCGACCCGCGCTACGTCGGTTGGCAGATTACGACCGCCTACAACGTCCCCGGCACCGCGCGTGTCGACGGCGTCGAGTTCAACCTCCGTCACTCGCTCCGTCCTCTTGGCTCGTGGGGCCGTTACTTCAGCGCCTTCGCCAACGGCACGAAACTCAAACTGCAGGGGGGCCGCGACGCCGACTTCAGCGGCTTCATTCCCGAGAGCGCCAACTGGGGTCTCGATTTCAGCAAGAAGCCTTTCAGCGTAATGCTCAAGTGGAACTACCGCGGTCAGCAGCGTCTCGGCGCCGTCGCCGCCCTCGGCCCCGACGCGTATGAATACTCCAAGGCGCGGACCCGCCTCGACGTGAACCTCGACTACCAACTGCGCAAAGACCTCTTTCTCTATGCGAGCGCCCAAAACGTCTTCGACATTCCCGAGACGCTGCTGCGCTTCGGCTCGCAGACCCCCGGCTACGCCCGCGTCTCCCAAGTCCTGACCACCGGCGTCCAGCTCACGCTTGGCATCAAGGGAACGTTCTAAATTTTTTGGCGAGAGGGCTACGGCGGCGCGTGACGTTTGCTTCGGCTGAAAAAAGCGTCTCGCATAGGCGCCGAGCCCGATGACCCGGACCCCGCCCATTCACCTTCCAGCCACCACAGCGCTCCTCGCAATCGCCGCGGCGATTGCCGCCGTTTCCTGCTCTGTCGCGCCGTCGCGCCCTTCCTCAGTCGCCGCCGGCGAAAAAATCTACCGCCAGACCTGCGCGAATTGCCACGGCGCGCAGGGTCAGGGCGTCGAGGGTAAATACAAGGAGGCGCTCGCCGGCGACTGGGCGCAGCCGCGGCTCGCGCGCTACATCGCGAAGAACATGCCCGACGACGATCCCGCCACGCTCTCCGCCACCGAGGCCGACACCGTCGCCGCGTTTGTTTTCGATTCGTTCTACTCGCGCGCCGCGCAGTCCCGCCTCCATCCCGCGCGCATCGAGATCGCCCACCTCACCAACCGCCAATACGCCGTCACCATCGCCGATCTCCTGCGGCAGGTCGGCCCGCCCGGCGCCGAGGAAACACCTTCCGCGTCCGCCTCGGCGAGCGCGCACGGGCTCAACGCGATTTACTACAACGTCGCGCTCCGCGGCCGCTTCGACAACGCGCGCGCCGCGCACCGCGGCGTCGATCCCCAGCTCGATTTCCAATTCACCAAGGGCGGTGCCGTCCGCGCGCGCGCTGCCGAGCCCGCCAATCCACCTCCGCCGCCCACCGACCCCAAGGCCCCGCAGCCGCCCTCCGGTTTCTCCGTCCAGTGGCGCGGCTCCATCGTCGCCGACGAAACCGGCGATCACGAGTTCATCATCCGCACGCCCAACAGCG
>JANXSC010000503.1 GCA_025352845.1 Opitutaceae bacterium | reverse complement strand
GGGCACGGGCGCGCCGATCACGAAGTGGCTCTACGACGCGCTGCTGAACAACAAGCGTTACGACGTGATGGTGCGCGAACTCATCGCGCCGCCGACGCCGGACAGCGCGGGATTTTCCGCCGGCCTCGCCTGGCGCGGCACGGTGAGCGCGAGCCAGGTGCGCGAGGTGCAGTTTTCGCAATCCGTCTCGCAGGCCTTCCTCGGCATCAACATGAAGTGCGCGTCGTGCCACGACAGCTTCGTGGACCGCTGGAAGCTCTCCGAGGCCTACGGCCTCGCCGCAATCTACGCGACGGACCCGCTGAAAATCGCGCGCTGCGACAAGGAGACGGACAAGTTCGCGGAACCCGCGTGGATTTTCCCCGAACTCGGCCAGGTGGAGGCCGCCGCGCCCCAGCCCGAGCGACTGAAGCAGCTCGCCGCCCTGATGACACACCCGGAGAATGGCCGCTTCACGCGCACGATCGTGAACCGCCTGTGGCACCGGCTCATGGGCCGCGGCATCGTGCATCCTGTGGACGCGATGCAGACCGAGCCGTGGAGTTCCGACCTGCTCGATTTTCTCGCGGCGGATTTTTCCGCACACGGCTGCGACTTGAAAAGGACGCTGGAGTTGATTTGCACATCGCAGGCTTACCAGTCCCGCGCCGTCGTGCGGCAGAAGGACGACAACACGGGCGCATACGTCTTCGCCGGACCGCGGGCGAAGCGGATGTCTGCGGAGCAATTCCTCGACGCCGTGTGGCAGATTACCGGCGTCGGGCCGACCCGCTGCGATGCGCCCGTGATTCGCGGCCGGCAGGAGGATCCGAAGGCGACAGCGTCGCAGGCTGTTTGGATTTGGGGGCCGAGCGCCGCAAATGGCGCTATGCCGCCGGGCGACGAAATCGTGACGCTGCGGCGGCGGTTCGTGCTGGCAGAGCAACCCGCGCGCGCGACCTTGGCGGTGACGGCGGACAATGAGTTTACGCTGTTCGTCAATGGCCGGAGCGTCGGCACGAGCGGGAACTGGGCGAACCTCGAGCAGGTGACGATCACCGCGGAATTGCGCGCGGGGCAGAATGAACTGCTGCTCGTGGCGAAAAACGTCGGCGAGGCGCCAAACCCCGCAGGCGCGTTTCTCGAGGCGCGATTCGTCTTCGCCGATGGCCGCGTCGAGAGGCTTGCCACCGCTCCGGACTGGGAAGCCTCGAAGTCCACGCCGGAGAACAATGGCACGTTCAAAGTCCCGCCGGAGGATTGGCAGCCGGCGGTCGCCGTGGCAAATCCCGCCACCTGGAGCGGCACGATCGCGGATGCGCTCGGCGTATTTCTTTCCGGAGCCTCCCTGCTTCATCCGCCACCGGTGCGCGCCTCGCTCATGAAGGCCGATATGCTCCAGCGCGCGCTCGGGCGTCCGAACCGCGAGCAAATCGTGAGCACCCGCCCCGAAGATCTGAGCACGCTCGAAGCACTCGACCTCGCAAACGGCCCTGCGCTCGCGGGCGCACTCGCGGATGGCGCGACGAGGCTGCTCGCGAAAAAGTGGGACTCCCCCGATGCGCTCACAAGCTGGCTTTATGCTTCCGCCGTTTCGCGTCCGCCCTCGCAGCAGGAACTCGCAGGCGCACGCGAACTCCTCGGTACCGCTTTGAACCCGCAGGGTGTCGAGGACTTGCTCTGGGCCGTGTGCATGCTGCCCGAATTCCAAATCATCCGATGAGCACTACCGCACTGAGCACGCGTGCCAATGCGTGGGCGGCGATTCGCCGGGACTGCGCCCCCGGCCATCGCTTGCCTCTGATAGTCACACGGGCGATTCTTCAGAGCGCCGGATGCGTCCTCACACTCATGGCGGACGAATCGCCAACCAAACATTTTGCCAAACCATGAAACCGCTCCCGCTTGATCCGCAGAACACACGCCGTGATTTTTTGAAGAAGCTCTCCGCCGCCGGCATGGCCGCGATGATGGCGCGCGAGCCGCGCCTGTTCGCCGACGACAGCGTGAACCATCCGAAGCCCACGGCGGATTCGTGCATCCTTCTGTGGATGGCAGGCGGCATGGCTGCGCCGGAGACATTCGACCCGAAAAGCTACGAGCCTTACGAAGTCGGCAAGCCCGTCGCGAAGGTGCTCAGCACTTTCCCGGCGATGGATACGACGGCAGACGGCATCAAAATCTCCGCCGGGCTGCCCAACATCGCGAAGGTTATGAACCGGGCCACGCTCATCCGTTCGCACGTGCTCGCGGATCTCGGCGCGATTTTGCATTCGCGGCACCAGTATCACTGGCACACGGGCTACGTGCCGCCGCAGACCGTCGCCGCGCCGCACATCGGTGCATGGATGGCCCGCGTGCTCGGGCCGCGGAATCCG
>JANXSC010000472.1 GCA_025352845.1 Opitutaceae bacterium | reverse complement strand
CCCAGGTGGCGTTGAAAATCTTGTGGCGGCAGTGTTCGGAATTCGCCTGCGCAAACATCATCAGCTCGATGTCGTTCGGATCGCGGCCGAGCTTGATGAACGCGGCGGCGAGATAATCGATCTCGTCGTCGGCGAGCGCGAGGCCGAGGGATTGGTTGGCGGCGACGAGTGCGGCGCGGCCCTGCGCGAGCACGGGCACTCTTGCCATCGCCCGCGGCGACTCGTGGCGGAAAAGGGTTTCACACGAGGCGAGGTCGGGGAAAACGACCTGCGTCATGCGGTCGTGGAGGCGCGAGCCGAGAGCTGTGAGCTGAGAGCTGAGAGCCGGAACGCCGATGGAGGTTTGAGTCTTGCTCTGGGCTCTCAGCTCTGGGCTCTCAGCTATTTCTCCTGCCGTCAGCTCGACCGTGTAGGCGATGATGCGCTCGATGCGCCGCACAGCGGAGAGGCCGCAGATGTGCGCGATGTCGGTCGCCTTAGATGACCAAGGCGAAATCGTGCCGGGGCGGGGCGCGACGATGAGTTCGACGCCGGTGATCGCCTCCGCGGCCCGCGTCGGACCATACGTGAGCAATTTCTCCAGGACGACGCGCTGCGCGCCATTCAGATCGCTCGCCACTTCGACGACATGGACAAACGCCGCGCTCACCGCCCGCGCCGGCAATCCGGCCGCGACGAGATCGGCGAGGAGTTTTTGCAGGCGAAACGGAGAGAGGGCCGGCGAGCCGCGGAGAATCAGCATGGTGGGAAAAAGGGCGATGTTCACACAAACATGGGTGCGGTCAATTGGACGAATGGGGGGCGGCGTCCAAATGTTCGTCGAATGAAATTCGCCGCGGGCCGCAGCCGGGGGCCGAGATAGTCATCGACTCGTGCGGCGCGTCGATATTCGTTGCAACATGAAGCCGAGTTTCGACAGCCGGGGCGTGACGGCGGGTGCGGGAATCTGCCGCGCGGCGGCGGCGGTCATCCGGGCGGCCGTGCTCGTCGGCTCCGGCGCGCTGGCGCTGGCGATCGCCGGCGCGGCGGAACGGTCCGGCCCCAAAGTCGGACCTAAGTTCGATCCCGAGGTGGCCCGCAAGTTTGCCGGCGTGATGGAGTGGCGGGGATTTTTTGAAACGACGGAGCGGGCGCAGGGAGCAAGCTCCAGCCCCTCCGGCAACACGCAGTATGCCTACGAGGGCGCGAGTCACGGCCAGTTCATCCTCAGCCGCGATACCAAGACCGGTGGCTGGTCGCCCGAGGATGGCACTTTCACCTGGCGGGGGAACGGCCAGGTGTCCGGCCTGCGCAGCACGACCTTCGCGAGCTGGGACTCGCGTGGGTTTGGCGAAGAGTGGCGACAATCCGACGGCGGCAGCGCGGCGATGAAAAATGCCGAGGTTTCGCTGTGGCTGAACCGGAAATCCGTGACCCTGCATTCCGGCGGTGAATTTGTGGGGGCGGGGCCACAGACGAAAACGGGACGACGGGGCGTGATGCGGGGGACCGGGCCGCAGGCGTTTGCGCCCACCTTCGAGCCCATCGACGAAACCTCGCCGGGTTCGATTCTCGGGTTTTATCTCGGGAGCGACGACAAGGCGGCCGCGCGCCGCTGGCAGGTGGTGCAGAGCGGGCCCGGCGTGCATTCGTTTGCTCACGAGGAATCCGGCCGCACGACCATGGGCATCCAAACCCCGGTCGAATCGATCAAGCGCAGCCGGGTCGTGCTGTTTCCGGTTTACGATGACGTGGAAGTCGAGGTGACGATCGCGGATTATGCGAAGTGGCGGCCGAAGGGATCGATCGCCGATCCGAAGAAACCGGGCAACGCACTCGTCGCGCATGCTGTGCTCAAGTCGAAATCCGGCAAAGCCACGGTCCTCCCCGAGGTGGAGCGGTTTCGCTTCGAGCTGCTCGACACCTCGCGCGAGCCCGGCATCTGCCTGAACTGGCCGCTTAACGCGAAGGACGACGACTACGATCTGAAGCTGGCGAGTTTCGCGTCGGCCGCGGCGACGGACAATGTGGCCGCGGCGCGAAAGTTTCTCAGCGAGTGGGGGATGACCTCAATGGGCAATTACGATCTCGCGAGCCTGCCCGCCGGCGGCATCCCGCCGTGGAGTTTCCCGGAAATTTCCGAGAACGGCCAGAAGGGCGAGCTGCCCAATCCGCCGCAGGACAAGGCGGGGCAACCCTTCGCGGATGCGGCGATCGAGAGCTACGACTTCGGCGGGAAGTCGGAGCTGCGCGTCACCTGCATCCTCCGGGACGGCCGCGAGATCATCGGCCTCATGAAGGGCGAGGGCGGCGCGCAGGATCTCGTGCGGCTGCCGAAGCGCGCCGGGCCGGACTGGATCGCCGAAGTGTGGCGCAAGGAAAACGACGTGATGAATCTCGCCGCCAGCGACGACAGCGAGAAGGTCGAGGGCCAGCCGATGAACGGCGACGGCTTCACGCTGTATGAGGAGTATCGCGGCTGGGTCGTGAACGGCCAGCACGCCGAGGGCGACCCGAAGCGGAAGGATTTTTTCGTGCTGAACATGATCGGCGCGGATGCGCGCGCGGGCCTCGAACTGTTCGAGCAGCTCGCGCAACTGCGCGTGCATTCGAAAGTGCGGCGCTGGGAGATGTCGCCGGAAACCCGCCTGATGAACGGCAACCACCGCGACGCGCCGCACCGCGTGGATCAGCACGGCGTGTGGGTGAAGACCTTTACGCGCGCGGCGCTCGGCGACAACGGGGCGGACACGCCGATGACGAAGGCGGGCGTGGCCGGCCGGCCCGGAATCACGAAGGGCGTCGGCATCCTGGCGAGGGGAAATTCCGAGAGCGCTTTCAACCAGCCCTACAACCTGCCGGCGCAGGACGCGATTTTTGCCTACGATCGCGCGATCGCGCATGAGTTGTTGCACGCGGTGGGTGTCGAGCACCACGGACCGGACGACAAGACCGGCTACGCCCTGAAATTCATCCCGCCGAACGTGCCGGAGAACAAAATCGGGCGGCCGCACTATCAGACGGGCGACGGCACGGCGATTACCCTGCTGCAGGAAAACGGGCACGAGCTGGCGGCGGCGACCTATGTCGTCTACGCGGAGACGATGGCGAGATACAAATCCATGATGATGGACATGCTGGTCGCGCTATGGAGCAAGGGACCCGCCGGATCGAGCGATCCGGCGGAAGCCACGCGACTGGCGGAGGCCAGCCTGCGGGGCGCCTTCGATCAGTTTTTTGAACAGCGCGGGATCGTGGGAAAGGAAGGTGCCGCGCATTCGGGCGATCAGGACTGCGTCATGCGCTACTACTTCGCCCGGTTCTACGAGGCGAAGAGTCGGGCGGACACCCTGTATATCGTCACGCCCGGCACCGAGCGCATCGGCTTGGAAATCTGCCGCGCTGGCACGGGCACGGGCATCAATGCCGGGAGCCACCGGCCGCAAGCCCGCTACGGCAACGCCGCCGGCGGAGCGGGCAACTGCTTTGCCCAGATTTGCCCCAACGACGCGATCCCTCCGCGTTCCGTAAAATGAACCGCTCGATCCGCCACCTCCTGCCGGCACCCCTGCTCGCGGGTGCGTTTCTGATCGGGACGCCGTCGGCACTGGTGGTGCGCGCGGCCGAGGCGGCCGCGCCCGAGATTTGTCTTTCCCTGCGCGGCGTGGAGGATGAAACCGTCGAACAGGGCGAGCCGCTCCGCGTCGCGGTGCGGCTGGAGGCTCCGCGCGGAGCCGGGAGCGCAATCTCGCTCGCGCCGGCGAGCGGTTCGTGGATCGACGCGATTACCGTCGAGCTGGCGCCGGCCGGTGGCGGCGTGGCGCGCGCGCGCGGTTCCGGTCGGCAAGCCGAGCTCGCCGACGGCGACGCTGGACGCCACGCGCATCGCCGGTGGACTGTGGCGCATTGGCTCCGGTGCGATGGAGCGCGTCGCGCCCGGCGACTATGTCATTCGCGCGCGTCTCACGATCCGCGCCGGTGCGGGATGGAACGGCGAAGCCGTGTCCGACGACATTCCGTTGCGCGTGGTGGCGACTTCGGCGTCCGACGCGCGCAGCTCCCAACGAGCCGTGAATCTCGCGCAAGACGCCCTGCTGGATAATCGTGTGGAGGAAGCGGCTGCCACGCTCGACGCCCGGTTGGTCCGCGCCCCCGACGATGTCGCCGTGCTGACGGCGCGGGCCCTCGTGGCCGAGCGGGCGGGCAACACTCTCGCGGCTGTGCTTTGCCTGAATCGGGCGCAACGGGCGATGACGGCCGCCGGCGGCGGACCGCCGCCCATCGAACTGCCTGAACTGAGCACCCGGCTTGCCGCGGCCCGGCTGGCTCCGAGCGCGGCGGCGGAAAATCAGCCCAAGTGGAGCTGGCCGCCGGCGGCGGTGCTGACGTTGTCGCCGGAGACGGTGGATCCGGCTCCCTCCGCCCCAACGGCCGTAATTCCTTCGCTGCCGCGGGCCGTGCCCGCAACGCCATCGTCCATGTCACCTGCCGCGTCGCCCGGGCAGGCACCCGCTCCACTAACGCCATCGCCGCCACCGCGGGTCCCTGTTCCCGTCGCGCCCGCGACGAATCTCGCGGCGCGCGCCGGCACTCCGGCAACCGGTGTCGTCCTGCCGGCCACCGAGTTGAGCGATGCGAAAATCCGCGCCGACGCCGCCGGCCAGTGGGCCGCGAGCGCGCGCGCCGGCTCGGAGTATGGTCGCACGCAATATTCCGCCGCGCGGGCCACGGGCGCGCCCAACGTCCCCATCGTCGGCAACAGCCCCGACGCGTGGTGCCCGGCCAGCAAGGACAAGGGCAGCGATTGGCTGGAGGTGACGTTTGCCAAGCCGGTCCGCGCGATCGAAGTCCGCATTCGGCAGAACGACGCCGCGGGTGCGATCGCGAAGGTGGAGGCCATCGAGCCCGATGGCACCGCGCACGTCTGGTGGGAGGGCGCCGATCCGTTGGTCGCGCCCGCCGTGCGCGACATCGCCTGGTTCGCCGTGCGCGTGCCAAAGACGGACTATCTCGTCGTGAAAATGAAAATCACCCTGAACCTCGCGAGCGGTCCCGGTTGGAAGCAGATCGACGCGGTGCAACTCGTCGCGGCCGACGGCCAAAAACCGTAGCCTTTGTGCTCCCACCCTCAACATGGGGCGTGGGTGCGCGGGAATAGCGTCGACGGCGGTCGCGCTTTCGGCTTCTCAACAGCCGTGTCCCTCGGCTCCATTTTTTGTCGCGCCGCGCGCTTCGAGGTTCGCCGCTGTAACGACTTCACCCGTCCAGCCGCTTTCGTCATGCTGCTGGCTGTCTCACTCGCACTCGCCGGGGTTGAATCTCGCTCCCAGACCGAAGCGCCGAAACATTATCTTGCTTTTCAGATGGGCTACGGCGGTTCGGCGACGAAATCCACCTCAGATGCCCGGGGGCACAGCGAGACCGGCGTCGAGGTGGCCAACCGTTTCAGTGGCCGGATCGAAGTCCGGCCCGAGGAAGTCGCCGACCTCACGCCCGACGCACCGGTGGCACTCCAGCTTCAACAAGCGGAGGCAAGGCAACGGGCCGTCCTGGCGGGAGATGTTGAAGCGTTGAAGAAACTTTCCCGGTCCCTCGTCGCTTGGTTCCCGCGTGGCGACAAAGTGGAGGTCACGGGGAAAATTTCCGAGACCATGACGTCGAGCAAGTCCTCGTTGGCGGGTGGGGAGAGCCGGGCGAGCACCGACCGCGAGGTCGAATCCTACTCGGGGCAGATGGTGTTCGAGGCGAGTTTGGAAAACGCGTTCGTCAAAATCCACGCGGAGGAAAAACGCTACGACATTCAGTTCATGCTCATGCCCGACATGGCAACGACCTGGGAAGCCGTGAACCAGAAGATCGTCATCGATCATAAGGAAGAAGGTCACGACACCCACCAGGAGACCTCCGAAAAAGTGCCCCTCGATATGGGGCCGGGTCAGTGGAATCTCGGCTATAGCAACTACGAGGTGGTGGCCGTCGTGAAAGGCGAGCCTCTCGCCGGCGACGCGGGGGAGCTGGTCGGTAGTGCGCGAATTCCGGTCCCGAAGCCCGCGGGTTGGAAGGGCTCCTGGGAGATCTTTTGCGATGTTTCCTGGCAGATCGATATCACGCTTCCTCCCGTTGAGTTGATTATCACTGCGGCCGGTTACGCCGACTGGCGGCCGGAGGGTTCCATCAAGAAACCGACTGAGCCCGGCAACAGTTTGGTCGCGCGCGCCACGGTCGTTGCGAAGGAAGCGCAGGGGAAATTCGTGCCGAAGGTGAAGAGCATCCGCTTTCAGCTGCTGGATACTTCGCGCGAACCCGGCATCTGCCTGAACTGGCCGCTCGACGCGAAAGACCAGGACTACGATCTGCGGCTCGCCGTCGAGCAAGGTGGCACCTTGAGCAAATCGGATCAGATCCTTGAAGTCACCGATCCAAGCCGGAACGAAGACGGACAGCCTTATGCCGAAGTGAAAATCGACAGCTACGATTTCGGCGGCCGGGCCTCGCTCCGCGCGATTTGCCTGCTAAACGACGGGCGCGAGATCGAGGGCGTGATGAAAGGCGAAGGCGGCGACCAGGCGATGCCGCGTTTGCCGAAGATGAAAGCCCCAGGTTGGATCGCGGACAGCTGGCGCAAAAAACACCAGGTTGAAAAACTCGCGGACGATGACGACAACGAGAAGGTCGCGGGCCAGAAGGACAACGGCGACGGCTTCACGCTCTACGAGGAATACCGCGGCTGGGTCGTGAACGGAAAACACGTGGAGGGCGACCCGGGAAAAAAGGATTTCTTCGTGCTGAATCTCATCGGTGCCGACGCTGAGCCGGGCCTCGACTTATTTGAGCAACTCTCGGAATTGACGGTGCATTCGAAACTGCTGCGCGGTGAAATGTCGGAGACGACCCGCCTGATGAACGGCAATCGTGGCGACGGCCCGCACCACCAGGAGCAGCATGGCGTATGGGTGAAGACTTTTGCCTCAAAATCCGAGCTGGGCGATGGGGGTGCGTTGACGGTGATGAACAAGGAGGGCTTCGCCGGCCGGCCAGGTCTCGTCAACGGCGTCGGCATCCTCGCGCGCGGCAATACCGAGAGCGCTTTCAGCAAGCCTTTCAATCTCCCCGCAAAAGATGCGATCTTCGCCTTCGACCGGGCGATCGCGCACGAACTCCTGCATTCGGTGGGGGTCGAGCATCATGGCGGAAAAAGCGATTACGACGTAGGCCTTAGTTTGATTTCACCGCTCCATCCCCATAATCGTCTCGGGCGTCCCTACTTTCAAAACCTCAGTAAAGCGATTGTCGTCGTGTTGGATGAAACCGGTCAGGATGTGGCCGCGAAGCACTATCGGGATCTGGCCGAGGTCGAGCGGTTACTGCGGAGCGGGCTCATGGATTCCTACGTGAAGGATGCCAGAGAATTTTTCGCCGGCCGGGTGAGTTATCCGATATTGAAACAGTGGGGCACGCCGGAAGCAAAGGCCGAGGTCGATATCGAGGATGCGTTCTCGATCTTGTCGCCGCTGCTCGGGCTGGTCGGGGTTGCGCAGGGTGCGCACTCGGGCGACCAAGACTGCGTCATGCGCTATTATTTCGCCAAGTTCTACGAGGGAAAAGGAGGGCCGAAGACGCTGTATGTGGTCACGCCGGGCACCGAACACATCGGCCTTCGGCTCTGCCGGTCGAGCGCAGGCACGGGGATTAATGCGCCGGGTCATCAGCCTCAATCGCGTTACGGTAATGCCGCCACCGGGACCGGAAACTGTTTTGAACAAATCTGCCCGAATGACGCCATTCCCCCGCGGGCCGTGAAATGAAGAAGACAATGCTCAAATCTTTTCGCGGCGGGGCCGGCGGCACCGCGCTCTGCTTTGCCGGATGGCTGTATGGCGCGCCGGTGACGATGGCCGCCGCGGCGCCCGTTCCTGAAATCTCGCTTTCGTGGCGGGGCGTCGCCGATGGGATCGTCGAGCAAGGAGAACCGCTGCGGATCACGGTCCGACTCCGGGCGCCGCGCGGCGCGAGCGAAGCGATCACGCTCGCTCCCGCGAGTGGCACGTGGGCCGATGCGGTCCGGGTGGAGCTCGTGCCTGAGACTGGCGGCGGTGTGGCAGCGGCTGCGTCAGCCGTGGCCGTGGGCAAACCGGACGCTGCGCTGGCGATGTTGGACGATGCGCGCGTGGCGGGCGGGCTCTGGCAGATCGAGGCTGCGGCCATGCAACGCGTGGTGCCGGGGAATTACGTGGTGCGGGCAACGCTCGCGATCGCGGTAGGCGACGGTTGGAAGGGCGAAGTGGTTTCGGCCGCGCGGGCGATCAAAGTGGTGGCGGTCTCCGACGCGTCCGACCGCGTAGCGCAACGCACCGTTAATCGCGCGCATGAGGCTTGGCTCGCCGGGCGCATGGAAGAGGCGGTGTCGATGCTCGATGCGCAACTCGAGCGCACACCCGACGATGGGCGTCTCTTAATCGTTCGCGCCGATATCGCCGACCGCGCGGGAAATCCGGCGGCCGCTTTGGTCTGCCTGAACCGCGCGCGCTTCTCAAGCGCGCCGGCTGGCGTCGGCCAGCCCTCGATCGAGCAAGAGGAACTGCACACTCGCGTGATGGCGTCGCTCTCGGCGCGGAAGGACACACCGGGCGTTCCGCCCGCATGGACGTGGCCTCCGGCCGCGGTCCTCACGATTGCGTCGGAGAGGATTTCCGCCTTGGCGGGGGCCGGCGCGGTTCCGGGTTCTCCAGCAGCACGCACACCGTCAGTCGCGGGGATATCGCCGGCATCGACCGCGTCGGCGGCAGCGCCCGTAGCGTCGGCGGCGACGTCGGTCGGAGCAGTTATGACGAGGGGTGCGAGCTCGCCTGCAACGACGCCGGGCGACGTAGCGAGCGGTGTGGTTGTTCCCGCGACCGAACTCAGTGACGCGAAGATTGTCGCGGAGGCCGCGGGCCAGTGGGCCGCGACGGCGATCGCGAAAACCCAATACGACCGGAACCAATATTCCGCGGCGCGAGCGACCGGTGCGCCTAATGTTTCGGTCGCTGGCAACAGTCCGGAGGCATGGTGTCCGTCGACGCGAGATCAGGGGATGGACTGGCTGGAACTGACCTTCGCGAAACCGGTTCACGCCGTCGAAGTGCGCGCGCGGCAAAACGACGGCATCGGCGCGATCGTAAAGATCGAGGCGATCGAGCCCGACGGCACGGCTCATGTCTGGTGGGAAGGCGTGGATCCTTACAAAGCCCCCGCGGTGCGTGAGATCGTGTGGTTCGGCGTGCGCGTGCCGAAGACTTCTTATCTCGTGGCGCGGGTGAAGCTCACTCTCAATCTCGCCTCCGGCCCGGGCTATAAACAGATCGACGCGGTGCAGCTGGTCGGGCCTGGCAGTAACGAGCGCTAACGCTCCGCGCGGGGCGACGGGCCATATTTTCCCTAAAACGCGGCGCGCGGAGAAAGCCGTTGACCATTGCGGACACGTCGGCGGAATCGGCGTCCTCTTTGATTCGAGTGACGAGCAACCACAACCCAGCGCGACCGACAGCATGAGCGACCGGATCTCCCACGAGTGCGGCGTCGCGTTGGTGCGGCTGCTGAAGCCGCTGTCCTACTATCAGGAAAAATACGGGTCGCCGCTCTGGGGCTTCACCAAGCTTTTCCTCCTGATGGAAAAGCAGCATAACCGCGGGCAGGATGGCGCGGGCGTGGCCTGCGTGAAACTCGACCTGCCGGCGGGCGCGCCGTTCATGTTTCGCGAGCGCAACATCAAGTCGAACCCGCTCGACCGCATCTTCCGCTCGCTGCTCGGGCAATACAACGAGCACGTTAAGACCGGAGTCATCCACCCGGAATTTACCGAGACCGTGAAACAGAATTTCGATTTTGGCGGCGAGCTGCTGATGGGCCATCTCCGCTACGGCACCAGCGGCGGCTACAACATCTCCTCGTGCCACCCGTATTTCCGCCGCAGCCCGTGGCCGACGCGCAATCTCGCGCTCTGTGGAAATTTTAATCTCACCAACACGGAGGAACTGAACCGCTCGCTCATCGCGATGGGCCAGCACCCAATCTTCGCAACGGACACGCAGGCGATCCTCGAAAAAATCGGCTTCTTCCTCGATGAGGAGCACGAAGACATCTACCGCTTCCTCCGCACGCGCGAACTCGCCGGCGAAGAACTCTCTCGCCGCATCAGCGAGGATCTTGATGTTACCCGCGTCATCACCCGCGCCTCGCAGAAATGGGATGGCGGCTACGTGCTTGCGGGCCTGATCGGGAATGGCGATGCGTTCGTCGCGCGCGATCCCTCGGGCATCCGGCCGTGTTTTTATTTTCAAAACGACGAGGTCGTCGCGTTCGCCTCCGAGCGTGCACCGCTGATGACGGTGTTCGATCTCGCGGTGGAGCAGGTGCGCGAGGTTGAGCCGGGTCACACCGTGGTGATCAAGCGGCGCGGCACGGTCATTTCGGCTCCGTTTACCGCGCCGCTGCCGCGCGCGTCGTGCTCGTTTGAGCGGATTTATTTTTCGCGCGGCAACGACGTGGACATTTACCGCGAGCGTCAGGCCCTCGGCGGCCAGCTCGCCACGCAGGTGCTGCAGGCGATCAGCCACGAGTGGGGCAACACGGTTTTTAGTTTTATTCCGAACACGGCGGAGACGGCGTTCTACGGCCTGATGTCGGCGCTGC
>JANXSC010000459.1 GCA_025352845.1 Opitutaceae bacterium | reverse complement strand
GCCGGCGGCTACAACACGTTCAGCGAATACGAGGTGAACTACACCTATGCCAACGGCGTGCGGCTGAATATTTTCACGACGAAGGACGACAGCATGTTCGGCGCGAAGGTCGTCGCCGACGGCCAGCGCAACGGCATTCGCTTCGAGGGCACGCACGGCTGGATCTGGGTGAACCGCGACGGCATCAAGGCCAGCGATCCCGAGATTCTGAAAGCGCCGCTCCCCGAGGGCGCGGTGAAACTCTACACGAGTTCAAACCACATGGAGAATTTCTTCGACTGCGTGAAGTCGCGGAAGGCCCCGATCTGCGACGTCGAGACCGGCCACCGCTCCGCGACGATGTGCCATCTCGGCGCCATCTCGATGCGCATCGGGAAAAAACTCACATGGGATTCCGCCGCGGAGAAATTCACCGGCGACCACGCCGCCGAGGCCAACACCTACGTGCAGCGCGAAATGCGGGCACCGTATGATTATGGGTTTGTGGTGTGAGTAATCTGCGACGCGAAATGCTCTGTGCGAAAATTGCGTCGGTGCGGGCATTTTTCCCAACCTTGGTTGGATTTGCATTATTTGGCTGCGCGTCCAATTCAACGACGAGGCCAACTCAGGCAGAGATTCCAATCGTTTCAATTATCGCGTCGCGCGAGTCTCCTCCAAAGCACCGCTCGGACCTCATTGAACTGTATATGGAATTCGCGCCCGCGCGCCGTGTGATTCGCCTTGTCGCTGGCGGTTTTGGCGATGATTGGGCCGAATTCTGGCTCGCCGATGCCGAGTTTGTTTATGAAATCGGTGGTCAGAGAGATGTAGGGCAGGTTCGGCGAACCTTGGCCGCACCTGTCACGGAGAATACTTGGAATCGGATAGCAAAACTCGAAATCGCCAAATGGAAACCATCCTACTCCCCGCGCGATATTCATCCGGAGATGCAAATTTTCGATGGGACTCAATGGCAAGTGCGTATGAGAATCGGTCGAGATGAGGTGGTGAGCCACGGCGATAACGTCTATCCTGCCCGCGTTTCGTATGGTTCGCCTACTTTGAATGTCTCGGAAAATGGGAAGGCCATCATGACGGCCTTCGACGATCTCATGGCGATTTTTGAAGAGTTGAGTGAGGCGGCGGGGAATCCGGCCAAGTAGGAATGCGTAAGTCGACCCCAGCCCCGAAGGGGCGCAATAAGGTAGCCCGGGGCAGCGCCCCGGGAATTTGAGTTCCAAATTTCCCCGAGCCCTGAAAGGGCGGCACCACGTTGGAAGGCGAGATCACGCCGCTTCAGGGCTGACATTTTTTTCGGCGCGCTCTCAGGGCGTTGCCCTGGCCTGTCTCATTTCGCCCCGTTGGGGCGCACGCGCCGTCCAAGCCGACGCCAACGTTGAAATTGCGGCCCGTCCCGCGGCGCACCCCGCCGGCGGGTCTGGCCAACACAAATTCCCCAGAAAATCCTAGCAACGCTTCCTTGGCCGTGGTCGTCTGGCGGGCAACCTCCTCTGCTTCTTTCCCTTCACTCGTTCGCTGCATGTCCCTTTCCCCTTCTGCTCCTCCTTCGCGCCGTCGCTGGTTTATTTATGCCGCGGTTGCCATCTTGTTTGCCGGCGGCGTCTGGTATTTCACGGTGCAGACCAGCGCACCCAAGCCGTCTATGTATGGCTCGTTTCGCTCGCGCGGCAACAGCCAGCCCGTCCCGGTGCGCGCCGCCGCCGCGAAGAAGCAGGAACTCGCCGTTTATCTACGAGCCATCGGCACGGTGGTGCCGCTTAACACCGTCGTCGTGCGCAGTCGCGTTGACGGCCAGTTGCTCCGGGTGGCGTTCACCGAGGGCGAGGAGGTCAAGCAGGGCCAGCTCCTCGCGGAAATCGATCCGGCACCCTACCAGCTCCGCCTCGCGCAGATGGAGGGCAGTTTCCTGCAATCCCAGTCGCAGGTGCGCACGGCCCAGTCCGATCTTGAGCGTTTCAAACAGCTCCACGGTCAGACGCTCGTGACCCAACAACAACTTGAGGCGCAGCAGGCGCTCGTCGCCGAGCGCGAGGGTATGCTCGCCGCGGAAAAAGCGCGCGTGGAGGATGCGCGGCGCCAGCTCGACTACACGCACATCGCGGCCCCGATTCCGGGACGGCTCGGGCTGCGGCAGGTCGATGCGGGCAACATGGTCCGCGCCGGCGACGCCGGCGGCCTCGTCACGATCACGCAGACGCGCCCGATCACGGTTTCGTTTACCGTGCCGGAGGTGGATTTGCAAAAGGTCGTGGAGCCGTTGCGCGCCGGCGAGGCGCTGCCGGTCGAGGCCTGGGATCGCAGCGAGCGGGGAGTGCTCGCGACCGGTTCGCTCCGCACGGTGGACAACCAAATCGATCTCGCGACGGGCACCCTGCGGCTGAAGGCCGAGTTCGCCAACGCCGACGAAAAACTTTTCCCGAATCAATTTGTGAACGTCCGCCTGCGCGTGCGCACGCTGCGCGACGCGCTGGTGATTCCCGTGGTCGGCGTGCAGTTCGGCGCCCGCGGCACCTTCGTTTATATCGTCAATGCCGAGAACAAGGCCACCGTGCGCGATGTCGTGCTCGGCCCGTCCGAGGGCACATGGCAGTCGATCACCCAGGGTTTGCAACCCGGCGATGTCGTGGTGCTGGAGGGTCTCGACCGCCTGCGCGAGGGCCGCCTCGTGAGCGTCCTCGCCGACGATCCGGCGAAGGCCGAGAAGGCCCCCAAGGGCGAGCGCGGCGGCAAGGGCAAAAAGAAGCAGGACGGGAAATGAGCCCCTCCCGCCTGTTCATTCTGCGGCCGGTGGCGACGAGCCTGCTGATGGTGGCCTTGCTGCTCTCGGGCTTCCTCGCCTACCGGCTCCTGCCGGTTTCGGCGCTGCCGCAGGTGGATTTCCCCACGATTCAGATTTTCACGTTCTATCCCGGCGCGAGCCCGTCCGTGACCGCGAGCGCGATCACGGCGCCGCTGGAGCGGCGCCTCGGGCAGATTCCCGGCGTGAACCAGATGTCGTCGGCCAGCTCCGGCGGCTCCTCGGTGATCACGTTGCAGTTTTCCCTGCGCGTCTCGATGGGTGTGGCCGAGCAGGAGGTGCAGGCCGCGATTAACGCCGCGAGCAACCTGCTGCCTAATGATCTCCCGGCCCCGCCGATCTACCGCAAGGTCAACCCCGCCGATACGCCGATTCTCACGCTCGCCGTCACCTCCGGGAGCCTGCCGCTGCCGACCGTCCACGACTTGGTCGATACGCGCATCGCGCAGAAACTCGCGCAGATTCCCGGCGTCGGCATGGTGAGCCTCGCCGGCGGCCAGCGTCCCGCCGTGCGCGTGCAGATCAACCCCGGCGAACTCGCCGCGCGCGGCCTGAACCTCGCCGATATTCGCGCCGCGATTGGCGCCGCGAATGTCAACGGCCCCAAAGGCACCTTCGACGGCCCGCTGCGCTCCATCCTGATGGACGCGAACGATCAGATGCGCTCCGTCGACGAATACCGGAATCTCATCGTCGCGTGGCGTGACGGCGCCCCGTTGCGCCTCGGCGACGTGGCCACGATCGTAAACGCCGCCGAGGATCGGCGGCTCGCGGCGTGGGCGGATAACCTTCCGGCGGTGCTCGTGAACGTCCAGCGCCAGCCCGGCGCCAACGTCATCGAGGTCGTCGATCGCGTGCAGGCGCTGTTGCCGCAACTCTCGGCGAGCCTGCCCGCCGCGATCGACGTCGCCGTGCTCACGGATCGCACGCGGAGCATCCGCTCCTCGGTGCGCTCCGTGCAGCACGAGCTGATTTTCGCCGTCGGCCTCGTCGTGCTCGTGACCTTCATGTTCCTGCGCAACTTTGCCGCGACGATCATCCCGAGCATCGCGGTGCCGCTGTCGCTCATCGGCACGTTTGGCGTGATGTATCTCGCCGGCTTTTCGCTCAACATCCTCACGCTGATGGCGCTCACCATCGCGACCGGCTTTGTGGTCGATGATGCGATTGTGATGCTGGAAAATATCGCGCGCTATCGCGAGCAGGGCCTCTCGCGGATGGAGGCCGCGCTCAAGGGCGCCGCGCAGATCGGGTTCACCCTCGTCTCGCTGACGGTGTCGCTCATCGCAGTGCTGATTCCGCTGCTGTTCATGGGCGACGTGGTCGGGCGGCTGTTTCGCGAATTCGCGATCACGCTCGCCGTTGCGATCCTGATTTCTGCAGCGGTATCTTTGAGCTTCACACCGATGCTGAG
>JANXSC010000428.1 GCA_025352845.1 Opitutaceae bacterium | reverse complement strand
CACCCATGCCGCGTGGGCCGAAGGTGGCCGCAGGCTTGGTGTCGGGCGCGAGGTGTTTGGCGGCGAGTTCCTTGTTGCCGACGCGGAAATAAACAAACTCTTCGGTGGGATCGAGGGCGACATCGCCGACGGCACCAAACTCCGTCGGCACGGTGCCGCAGACTTTTTCGTAGGCGGAGGCGCCTTCGAGTTTTCCCGCTGCGCTGTCGGCGAAAAGTTTCGTGAGATCGACGCGGATGATTTGCGAGGGACCGCGTGGCCCGCCGCGACCACCACGGCCGCCACGTGCTCCCGCGGCCGCAGGTGTGTTGCCGGGCCCATCGGTGCGGAGCGTGCCGGCCGAGGCGACCGCCGCGACATCGGGCGGCGGCGTGACAGCCTCGCCGGGGAGCGGGAGGATGCGCAGAAAATAGAGGTTCATCGAATGCGTCGCGAGGCAGAGCATGCCGCTGAAACCGGCCTCGGTGACTTGCACGAGATCGCCGGTCGCTTCGTTGACGGCCATCGCCTGGCCGGGGACGCGATTGGAGCGGAAGACGAGCCACTTGCCGTCCGAGGTCCACTGGTGGTGGGTCTGGTAAATCTTGGAATCGCCCGCGGGCTTCGAGGTGAGAAACGAGAGCGGCACGCCGGTCACGGCATCGACGACGATCTTTTTTTCCGAGGGGAACCGCCGGCCGATTTGCGCTGCTGCGGTCGCGGTGAAGACGAGTAGGAGCGCGGCGGCGAGGAGGGCGTGCGGGAGATTTTTCAGGGGGCGGTGGTTCATGGGGATACCTTTTCGACGGTGGCGCGGTGCGTGTCGGCAACAACGGTCGGGTGGGTGTCCACGGCGACGAACGACAACTTGGCGTGCCCCCTACCCAAAGCGAATTGCCCTGCAACGGACCGTCCGACACCGCCGACTTCCGTTGCCCAAATGAACTTGGCCCGCGCTTGCCGCTGCGCGCCCGCTTCGTTCTCCTCGGCGGCTCATGCCCCAGCTCGAAAATATCGACGCCATCGAAAAACGCCTCTGGAACGCCGCCGACAACCTCCGGGCCAATTCCAACTACGCGAGCAACGAATATTTTCTCCCGGTCATGGGGCTCATCTTTCTGCGCCATGCCTACAGCCGCTACCTCGGCGTCCGCGAGGAAGTCGTCGCCGGCCTGCCGAAGCGAGGCGGCGTCGCCCGCGCGCTGACCAAGGGCGATTTCTCCCAGCAGGGCGCCATCTTCCTCCGCGCCGAATCGCAGTTCGATTACCTCGTCGCCCTCAGCGACAGCGACGACCGCGCCAAGGCCATCATCCACGCGATGGACACCATCGAGGGCGACTACGCCACGCTCCGCGGCGTCCTCCCCAAGCAGGAATACCAGGAACTGGACAACGCCGTGATCGGCCAGCTCCTCCGCACGCTCAATCCCGAGGAACTCAAGTCTGCCACGGGCGATATCTTCGGCCGCATCTACGAATATTTCCTCACCCAGTTCGCCGATCAGGGCGCGCACGACGGCGGCGAATTTTTCACGCCGGTCTCGCTCGTCTCGCTCCTCGCGCAGGTGCTGGAGCCGGTGCGCGGCACGGTGCTCGATCCGGCCTGCGGCTCCGGCGGGATGTTTGTGCAGAGTGCGCACGTGGTCGAACGCCTCTCCGCCCGTCCCGCGGAGCGTCTCACGTTCTACGGGCTGGAGAAAAACCCGACCACCATCCGCCTCGCCAAGATGAACCTCGCCGTCCACGGGCTCGAGGGCGACATCCAGAAAGCGATCAGCTACTACGACGACCCGCATGAGCTGCTCGGCAAGGCCGACACCGTGATGGCCAATCCGCCGTTCAACGTGGACGAGGTCGATGCCGACAAGATCAAGCGCGACCCGCGGCTGCCTTTCGGCCTGCCGGGCGTCAACAAGGCGGGCAAGGTTTCCAACGGCAATTACCTCTGGATTTCCTATTTCTACAGCTACCTGGGGCCGCGCGGACGCGCCGGGTTTGTGATGTCGTCGCAGGCGTCGAGCGCCGGACGCGACGAGGCGAAGGTCCGCCAGAAACTCATCGAGACCGGCGCGGTGGACGCGATGATCGCGATCCGCTCGAATTTTTTCTACACGCGCACCGTGCCGTGCGAGCTGTGGTTCCTGGACCGGGCCAAGCCCAAGGCGCGCCAGGACAAGGTGCTCATGCTCGACGCGCGCGGCATCTACCGGAAAGTCACGCGGAAGGTTTACGATTTCTCGCCCGAGCAGCAGCAGAATTTGCTGGCGATTGTCTGGCTGCA
>JANXSC010000393.1 GCA_025352845.1 Opitutaceae bacterium | reverse complement strand
TCGAGAAAGCGATCGGCCCGCGTCCGCTTCGTCAGGCAACCCAGCGAAAGAAACGTCGTTTGTTGGCTCATGCGGGCTTGCGATCCTTCCGGGCATAATCTGTTCCCTCTGCTCAGGGGAGTTTTTCAGAGGCTCCTTAAGTCGCCGGGCGACTGCGCGTGGAATTAACGGCTGCGGAGTTGATCGAGGTGGCGGCGCGCTGCGGGGAAATTCGGCTGCAGGCGCAACGCGTCTTCTTCGTGCTGGATCGCTTGAGCGACAAGTCCCGCCGCAGCCAAGGCGAGGGCTAGGTTGTGATGGACCTGCGCCGAGTCCGGCATCTGCCGCAGTGTTTCACGATAGTGTGGGATCGCTTCGGTTGCCTGGCCGGCCCGCACCAGGGCCAGCGCGAGGTTGTGATGGGCGGCCGCCCACTCGGGACGCAGGCGCACGGCGGTCTCCAGGCGCTCGATGGCGCGGCTGACTTGTCCAAGCTCCAGCCAGACGTTGCCAAGATTGTAATGCAGCTCGGCCACTTCGGGTCGAGTTTCAAGGGCGATGGTGTAGTGCTCCGTCGCCTCGAGGGTGCGGCCGGCGCGGAGGAGGGCGTCGCCGAGGTTCAGCCGCACATCGAAGTTGCGCGGATCGAGTCGCGCCGCGGCGATGAAATGGGTGAGCGCCTCGGCTTCGCGTTTGAGCGCCGCGAGTGCGACCGCGGCATTGTTGTGTGCGGCGAAATTATCCGGATCGATTGCGAGCGCGGCTGAGAATTGGCGCAACGCTTCCTCGGGGTGCCCCGATTTTAGAAGGGCATCGCCGAGATTGTTGTGCGCGACGGGCTGGTTCGGCTGGCGGTTAACGATGGCTTCGAGATGGGGAATCGCTGCGGCGGGTTGGCCTGCGGCTACAAGTGCGAGTCCGAGGTTCGCGCGGATATCGGGATCGTCCGGTTTCAGCCGCCACGCGATCTCGTGGTGGCGCAGGGCGTCGGGGGTGCGACCGGAATGCGCGAGGGCGAGTGCGTAGTCGTTCTGCGCATCGGCATAGTCGGGCTGAAGGCGCAGCGCGGCTTCGTAGCGCGGAAGTGATTCCAGCCAATGACCGCTGCGTGCGCGCACACCGGCGAGACTCGCATGGGCCCGGGCGTTTTCCGGGCGTTGGGCGATGGTGACCTCCCAAAGCCGTGCCTCCGACCGGTAGTCTGCGGTGCGGCGCACGGTGAGTGTTGCAAACACCATCGCGACGGGTGTGACGAAGATCCACACCTTGCGCGTGTAGCGGCGCACGGTTGCAACCATCAGGACGAGGATCGCGGCCAGCGGAAGATACATCCGGTGCTCGGCGAGTGGTTGCGTCGTTAGCGGCACGACGCTGGAGCTCGGCGCGAGCACCAGAAAAAAAACGAGCCCGGAAAATCCAAGCGCACGGCACCGCCAGAAAGCAACGGCTGCAACGCTGATCAAAACCAAAACGACAAGCCCCTGCACCCAGACCGCTACCGGCCCGCTTGCGAGTGCCGTGCCGTAGTCGAAGACTAGCGGATGAGGCCACACGGCGAGCTTGATGTAGGTGGTCAGCGCGTCCGCTTGCGTGAGAAGATATTGCCAAGACGAAACGCCGAGACCGAAACCCACCGTGTCGGCGCGCTGCCTCGTGTTTAACATCAGCCAAGCGAGTAAAATCCAGGTGCTGGCAAGAGCAAGGTGCAGCTTAGCGTGTCGTCGCCACGCCGCTCGAAAACTCCCGCTCACAAATGTGCGATCGTAGAGGAATACCACGAGCGGCGCGGTCGCCATCACCTCTTTGCTCGCCATGCCCAGCAAACAGGCAGTCAATGCCATGCCTTGCCAGAAGAGTGGGCGTTTGGCTTCCGTCGACCGCACGAGCCCGTAGAGCGTCAGTAGGTAAAACAGGGCGACGAGGAGTTCATTGCGCTGGACCACGCATACCACGGACTCGGTCTGAAGTGGGTGGAGCGCCCAAAGCAGCGCGGCGCCGCCTGCGATCGCCTCCGCCGCTGGCGTGCCCGCTGGGGTGAATGATCGGCGCACCAAGCCCCAGAGCGTGAGAACCGCGAGCGCGTGAATACCAATATTCACGAGGTGATAACCTCGTGCATCCAGCCCTCCGACCGCGTAGTTGATCGCGAATGAAAGGTTGGTGATTGGGCGGCCAGCGGCACCAGCGGCATTTACCGGAGGTGATAGCGGGGTCGTAAGCGGCCAGAGCCGGCGGATGGTCTCGTTGCGTTCGATGGCCGGCCGGTCGTCGAAAAGAAATGGTGTGTATGCGGACAACAAATACGGAATCACCGCGGCAATCGCGAGCCCCACGGCCATCCAGCCGCCCCGAAAAGCGGGGGCGATGGTCGCGGGTGAGGGTGATCGCGGCGTGGTCACATGGGCGGCTTTTAGCCGAGCAGGGTGGGCGGGAGCTGCAAGCCCGTGATGGATAGGGGTGCCGGACCGGACGGGTTTGAATCTGTGGGCGGGTTGTCAGCCTTCAGGGTTTCGGGAAAATCGCTTTCGGGCGACCGCAGGCCAGGCGCCTGCGGTTTGTCGCGGGGCGTTGGTGACGCAGAATCTAGTGCCCGTGCGAGGGAAAACGCAGGTCGCGCGATCGGCGTGAAATTACGCCCAATACGCCCCGCCGCCGGCGGTTAATCTGGAGATGATACGGAGGTTCAACCTGGCCGCTTTGCCGAATGGTTCGGGGGTATTTCGGTCGTGGAACTGTTCCGCATAACGGGCCGGTTCCGGGTTTGATCCGGGGGAGAAATTTTCGCCATGCCGGCAAGCACAATCTGTTGAAAAAATGTGCGCGAAATTTCCCATAAACTCATTGACGGAGAAAAGTGCGACTCCCATGGGTTGTGGTCTGTGCGGGGAGGGACCACATCCTGTTGTGGTCAGCAACCCGTGCATAACTGGTAGCAACTTTAGTTCGCCCGCGGCCCTTTCACCCCAAAGAAGCCCTCATTTTTCATCCTCTTTTCCGTCCTTTTCCTCCCTCCCTTCTCGTTCCTCCCAGGCCCATGCAAAAAACGTTTCAGGTTGGCGCCAAAACCTTCGTCCTCGATCAAGCGAAGGCGGAGGCCGCCTTTGCTGCCAAGAAAGTCATCAACGGTCGCGAGACCATGTGCTTCAACCTCCTCCCGCTCAAATACCAGTGGGCCTACGATCTCTATCGCACGATGAAGGCCAACCATTGGGAGCCGGAGGACATCCCGATGGGCAAGGACATCGAGCAGTGGCGCGACGAGAAGGTCGTGTCCGATGTCGAGCGCTGGATCATCCGTATGGGCATCGGGTATTTTTCGGCCGCGGAAGGCATCGTGGGTGACAATATCCAGCACGTCGTCCGCGAACTCGTGACCGCGCCGGAACTCAAGCTTGTGCTCGGTCGCCATGCGCACGAGGAGAACATCCACGCCGACTCGCTGC
>JANXSC010000391.1 GCA_025352845.1 Opitutaceae bacterium | reverse complement strand
AGCGAAAAACACAATGACTATCCTCTTCCTTCACGGCAAAGAATCTAAGCCAGGCGGCACGAAGCCGACGTATCTGGCTGAGCGCGGATTCACGGTGATCAACCCGGCGCTTCCCGCGGACGACTTTGACGCATCTTTGCTCATCGCACAGGCGGCGTTCGACGAACACGCACCCGTCGTCGTCGTCGGCTCCTCCCGCGGTGGTGCCGTGGCGATGAACATCAATACCGGCAACGCGGGCCTGGTCTTGCTCGCCCCGGCTTGGAAGAAATGGGGCGACGCAAAAACGGTTAAACCGAGAACGGTCGTGATACACTCTCGGGAGGACGACATCGTCCCGTTCGCCGCCAGCGAAGAGTTGGTCGCCAGAAGCCCGGCCGCCGTGCTCGTCGAATGCGGGAGCGATCATCGCTTGTCCGCGCCGGAGCCGTTGGCGGCGATGGTGGATGCCGTGCGTCTGGAAATTACAAGGCAGGGGCCTAGAAGCGAGGGAAGCGACCAATTTGAGCGCCTTACGAGCGGCATGGCTGGCGAACACCGGTTCGTCCGTAACCTCGCGAAGACTGCTGCCAAGCGAATCACACGCCGATTTGTTCGTGCCATGCAGAAAATGACCGACTGCAAGCTATCGGGCGATGACTCAGGACTCGCCAACGTGTGGGACGAGATCTGCGCTCAAGCCCAATTCGATCAATTCGAGTCGTGGGAGGTATACGAGGAGACGGGTAAAGCCACTCTCGGCGGATTCGTCGCAGACCTGACGGATCACGAAAAGCGGGCGCTTTGGCTACAGTCCGAAGCCGGTTGGGACTGGGATTACGACAACCGAGACGCGAACGCAATTTGTCCGATCTGCGACGACGAAGTAGTGGACTACGTTTGGGCTGAATATGTGTTAGCCGAAGCCGGACGCTGGTCGAACGCGCGCATTCGAGCCTACATTGAGCGTGCTGGTTCGGTTGATTGATTTCCGCGGTAAATTAGTCGTCCGCGAATCGCCGGTTTACAGCGCCAACGAACTCACCAAGGCGTCCCTCACGCCGCTCGCCGCGCTCCGTGTCCGCAGTAGCCGGTCCGTCCACACGAGCCATAGTTTGCGGCGTTGTGCTACCGTCGGTGGTAGCGGGATAGAGCGCACGTCCTTCATCATCCCGCTCGCGGCCAGAGACGGCAGGACGGCCGCGTGGGTGCCTCGGATCACGGTGTCCGCGGCCTGCATGTAGGAGTCAACTTCGAGCCGGACGTTCAGGGTGCTACTCTGCTTTTTCGCCCACGCGTTGAGGGACTCGCGGAGGGTTCCGCCAATGGGCAGAGCGAGCGGGCAGGCGCGTAAGACCGTCGCTACGTCGGTCTCGGCGCTAAGACTCGCCGGCACAAAAATCGAATACTCGACGTTGCCGAGGAGCCGGCGCTTGAGCGTCGCCGGGCTTGGCGTGCCGATGCACAACCCGAAATCGACTTCGCCCATCACGACCTTGTCCCCGATTGCCGTGGTGCCCTCGTGGTGGAGTGTCCATTTCACGGCGGGCAGGGCCGCGGAGATCGCCTTGAGCTTTGGCAAGAGCAACCAGTGTAACGCGCTACTCGACGCCGCGATAGAATAGGCCAACGGCGCTGCCTTGACCGTGCCGCGTAATTCCTCGAGGCCACGCTCTAATTCAGTCACCAGCAGGGCGAGTTGTTCGCCAGCGGGCGTGAAGGCGATGCCCCGACCGGACCGCCGGCTCAGCTCCACCTCAAAGTGCGACGATAACTCCGCGATTTGCCGGGAGATCAACGCCTGCCGAGAACGATCACCAGCGGTCGCAGCGGCGATGCCCCCTTTGCGGACGACCTCGGCGAAGTTCCGCAGGCGATCGAGAGAAAGATTCTTAAGGGAGGTAGATGATGCGCTCATAACTCAACAGTTATCATAGATACATTCCCACAACTCGCAACTTCGTTTGTAGGGACGAGTGTATGCACGTGATGAGATCAAAAATACCCAATGAAAAGAACCACGAAACTCCAGGCTACGACCTAATCGGCGATGTCCACGGCGACGCTGATCGGCTCGAACGTCTGCTTGGAATCCTCGGCTATCGCGCCACTGCAGGAGCGATGAGCCACCCCGATGGCCGGTGCGCCATCTTCGTCGGTGACTTGGTCGACCGCGGGCCCAAGGTCGCAGAGACACTCAGGCTCGTGCGGGCGATGGTTGAGGCCGGCACCGCGCGGATGGTTCTCGGCAACCACGAGTTCAACTTCCTCTGCCTCCACCTGCCGGA
>JANXSC010000359.1 GCA_025352845.1 Opitutaceae bacterium | reverse complement strand
TGAGCCTTTTTGAGCCCATGGCTACCACCACTCTGGTTCGCGCGCGGGTGAACTCCGGCCGCGTGAAGAAAGTCACCCGCATCCTCGACCGCATGGGGCTCAAGCCGGCCGACGTCGTCAACATGGTCTTTGCCCAGATCGAGCAGCGCCGCGCGCTGCCCTTCGACGTGGCCGATGCGGGCGACGACTACGCGTTTCAGGAATACGGCGTGACGAAGGCGGAGATGGAAGCCTTCGAGAAGCGTCACGCCAAACACATCGCGGCGGAGCGAAAGGCGGGGACGATTCGAGAGCTGAAAAGCTGGCGCAACTTGCGCGGGTGAAAACGATTTTTTCCAAGCGATTCAGGGTGTGTCTGCGCGACGCCAGCGACGAAGAGCTGCAGGCGGTGGAGCGCGCCTGCCGTTTGGCGGAGGAAAGCTTCGGCCGCCCGCACCGGCACACGGGCGCGGGCTTGCGCCGGCTGGATCGAAACCAATTTGAGTGTCGCGTGAGCATCGATCAACGCCTCGTGTTTTCCCGCGAGGGCGACGCATTGCTGTTCGACTTCGCCGGCAATCACGACGAGGTGCAGGCCTATCTGCGGAATCGCGGGTGAAGGCGGACCGGAAGAAAACGCCCAACGTTTGACGTTCAAGTGATTCAGGCGGCCGGGCGGGTTGCTTAAGCGTCGGGCGTTAAAAGTGAAACGTTGCGCGTTCCGGCGCTGTCGCCGCGCCGGTCACCGCACCGTCCGCAACTGCACGCTGTCCACGAGCTGATCCTGCGCGACGATGTCCGTCGCGATCACGATTTTGTCGCCGGGCGCGATACGGCCGGCGCGGCGCAGCAGCGCGATCGCGTTTTCGATCGTGGCGTCGGGTTCGGCGGCGAGCGGCATGAGGAACGGCTCCACGGCGCGGAGCAGGCGCAGTTGCCGGAAGACGTCCGCCGACGGCGTGAAGGCGAGGATCGGTGAGTGCCACGGGCGCAGCATCGCGAGGCCCTGCGCCATGAAACCGTGGCGCGTGAAGGTAATCAGCTTTGAGTTCGGCAGCTCGTTCGCGAGGACGACGGCGGAGTGCAGCACCTTCATCCGCTCGCCGGTGAAGACCGCGGGCTCCTTCCACTCGTCGTCGGCCTCGCGCTCGATGCGCCGCGAGATGATGTCGAGCATCTGCAGGCACTCGAGCGGGTATTTGCCGATGGTCGTCTCACCGGAGAGCATCACGCAGTCGGCGAGTTCATAGACGGCGTTGGCGACATCCGTGATCTCGGCGCGCGTCGGCACCGGTTGCGAAATCATCGACTCGAGCATGTGCGTCGCGACGATCACGGGCCGGCCCTGCGCGAGGCACGCGCGCACGGCCTGCCGCTGGATCACGGGCAGCTCTTCAAACGGACACTCGATCCCGAGGTCCCCGCGCGCGACCATCAGGCCGTCGCACGCGGCGACGATTTCATTGAGGTGTGCGATCGCAGACTGGTCCTCGATTTTGGCGATGATGCGGACCCGGGATTTTTTCTCGGCGAGAAAGGCCCGCAGCAGCTCGATGTCCTTCGCCTCGCGCACGAACGACAGCGCCAGAAAATCAATTCCCTCCTCGAGGCCCACGGTCGAGTCGGCCCGATCCTTTTCGGTGAAGGAGGGGAGGTTCACCTTCACGCCGGGGAGATTGATGTGGCGGCGCGATTTCAACTCGCCCGCGATCAGCACGCGGCAGCGGATGCGCGCCTCGTTTTTCTCCAGCACCTCGAGGCGGAGCAGGCCGTTGTCCACGAGCACGGTGTCGCCCACCTTGATGTCCTTCGCGAGGTCTTGGTAATTCACGCCCACGGAGCGCACTTCCTCCGCCCCGCCGCCGTTGCCCTCGCTCATGCCGGGGCGCACCGTGAAATCGAAAATCTCCCCGGCCCGCAGTTCGATCGGCACCTCGAGATCGCCGGTGCGAATCTCGGGGCCCTTGATGTCCATCATGATGGCGACGTCGCGATTCAGCCGCGCGCTCACGGCTCGGATACGGCGGATGACGGTGCGCGTCCATTCGTGTTTCGCGTGCGCCATGTTGAGGCGGATGATGTCCGCCCCGCCGCCGATCATCTTTTCGAGCATCGCCTCACTTTCGGTCGCGGGGCCAAGGGTGAAAATGATCTTGGTGCGGCGAAACGGGACGGCGGTGCTCATCGAGGGGTGGTGGTGCAGGAAACGCGCCGCGGGTGCAAGTGCGCCGGGCGTCATCGCCGGGAACGCGGGGCGGGGCCGCGGGAGAATTTCCGTGCAGCGCGGGGCGATTCGGTTACAACGCCGAACCCATGAGTTCGTCGTCGGCCACGCGTGGAGGAAAGCGCGGTTCCCCGCTGGAGCTGCCGCGCGGCTATCGGGCGCGGCGCGGGCTGAACTGGGGCGTGGTCGGCTTGCTCTACACGAGCTTCTACATGTGTCGCTACAACCTGCCGCTCGCGAACAAATCGATCGCGGACGAGTTCGGGTTTTCGAAGTCGGATATGAGCGATATCATCTCCACGCAGCTCTACGCCTACGCGATCGGGCAGGTGGTGAACGGGCTGCTCACGGACAAACTCGGCGGCAAGAAGGCCATGCTCATCGGTGCGGCGGGCACGGTGCTGATGAACCTCGCGTTCGGCGCGGCGTCCTTCGCCTCGATGCTCGGGCTGTTCATGCTGATCCGCGGCATCGATGGTTATGCGCAGTCGTTTGGCGCGCCGGGTTTCATCAAAATCAACGCGTCGTGGTTCAGCACGAAGGAGCGCGGCACGTTTGCCGGCATCTTCGGTTTCATGATCAATCTCGGGCGGTTGTTTAACAACTGGCTCGCGCCGTCGCTGCTTGCGGGCTTCGTATTTCTCGGCATGTGGCACGTGCCGCCGCTGCACTGGCGCTGGCTCTTCTGGGTGCCGGCCGGGATCGCCACGATCGCGGCGATTGGCCTGGCGATTTTCGTGAAGGATACGCCGGAGGAAGCGGGCTTCCACGGGATCTACAAGGGCGAGGCGGATCACGACGACGCCAACGCCCGCGGTGATATGATGGAGACCTTCAAGCGGATCGTGACGAACAAGTTCGTCTGGATCATCGCCGCCGCCTACTCGTGCACCGGCGCCGTGCGCCAGACGGTCGACCAGTGGTTCCCGCGCTACCTTCAGGAAGTGCATCACCTCGACATGAAGTCGGCGACGTTTCAATGGGTCGCGTTTCTCATCCCGTTTGTGGCTTCGGCCGGCTCGCTGATTTCCGGGATCATCTCGGATCGGTTCTTCGACGGCCGCCGCGCTCCCGTGGCGATGGGCATCTACCTGATCGAGTTGGTCGTGATCGTGATCGCGGCGCAGATGAAAGGCCCGACGGCCATCGCGATCGCGTTTGTGGCGATTTCCTTTACCGTCAACTCCACGCACTCGCTGCTGGGACCGGCGGCAGCGATGGATATCGGTGGGCGGAAGATGGCGGCGTTTGCCTCGGGCTGCATTAACTCCTTCCAATATGTCGGCGCCGGGCTCGCGATTCAGGTGCTCGGCCGCGTCCTCGACACGACGGGTTACACTTATTTTTTCTACTACATGATCCCCTTCGCGATCGTTGGCGCGATCCTGATGTATAGCATCTCGCACCACACGAGCCTCAAGGGCGCTGGCGGGCACTGAGCCTCACACCAGCTCGTAGAACGGCGTGCTTTCGCCCGGCTCGACCACGGAGAATTCGCACGCGCTCAGCGTGCCGCGCACGCCGGCGAGCGCGAGTTCGACGGCCGCGCGCGAATTGCAGTCGCGCGAGAGATGCGTGAGGTAGATGCGCCGCCAGCGCGGGCTCGCGACGGCGGCGAGCAACTCGCGGGCGGCGTCGTTGGAGAGATGGCCGTGCCGGCCGGCGATGCGCTGCTTCGTGGACCACGGGCGCTTCGTGTCGGCTTGTAGCAGCGTTGAGCAGTGGTTCGACTCGACGACGACCACCTCGCACTCGCGGATGCACTCGCGGACGTTCTGCGGCGCGTGCCCGAGATCGGTGAGCCACGCGAGCGAGCGCCGCGGCGCAAACAGATTGCCCTCGTGGCCGCTCGTGAAGCGAAAACCCACCGGCTCCTGAGCATCATGCGGCACGGCGAAGCTCTCGATCTGCAAGTCGCGAAACGCGAAGCGAGCGCCGGTCTGAAAAATCTGCCAATCGGGCCGGTGTCCGAGCCCGCTTTGCACCGCGCGCGCTGTCGCCTCATTGGCGAAGACGCGGATGTGCGGGAATTTTTTCAGCCCCTCGATCCCCGCCGCGTGGTCGCCGTGCTCGTGCGTGAGGAAGACCGCATCAACGCGCTCCAGCGATTCGCCCATCGCGGCGAGGAGCACGCCGAGTTTGCGCGCGGAGAAACCGGCATCGACGAGCACGCGCGCATTCTCCGTCACAAGCAACGCCGCGTTGCCCGAGCTGCCGCTGCCGAGAATGCTGAACCGCATCGCCATCGTGATGGCGTGGGTTGAAGCGCGACCCGACGCGAGCGCCAAGATTTTTCCGAATATCCCGACGCGCTACTTCACTCGTTTCAAATCATAGACCTCCTCCGCCGGCTGGCCCCTTTTGATCGCCGGTGAGCGTGATGCGCAGGTGGTCGGGAACGACGAGTTCGTGAACGAAAGTCTTGGGGAAGTCGTGTTCTTTGTTTTCGAAAGTCGCGCGCTTCGCCGCCGCCTCAAATTTCACGAGCGGAAACGTGCGCGGGCTGCGGCGGCCGTTGGGGTGGGGGATGAGCGACACGCCGCTGTCCTTCGCTGCGAAGACGACGAGATCGTAGAAGATGCACTTGCCGCCTTGAAATTCGCGGCCGGCGCTCAGCATTACGCCGCCCTCGACGGTGGAGATCAGTTCCTCGGCCGTCGCCCCGCTGCTGGAGGTGCCGCGTCACGATCCGGGAGAAAGGCGAGCTGGGCGACGGTGGATTTTTCTTGGGCGACGGCGGAGGCGGAAGCGAGGAGTGCGGCGAACAAAACGATGAAAAGGCGGGGCAGCTCTTTCATCGGCCGTAGCGTGTCACGAGCGTTCCGACGGTGAAGAATCGCAGCGACCATTTGAGCTGCGGCCTGGGCGGAGTCGGTCGCGCATCCGGGGAGAAAGTCCACCGTGTTTTAGGATTTGGCGTTTGGATTACCCCCTTCACGCTCGCCGCCATGCTGCCCCATCCTCCGCTCGCGCCCCACTACTCCAGCCCCGAGGCGAAGCCGGAGTTTGTGAACCGGCTGTTCGACGCGGGGGCGAAACACTACGATGGCATCAACAGCTGGGGTTTTCTGGGCAGCGGCAGTTTCTACCGGCGTTGGGTGCAGCGGCGGCACGGGCTCAAGCCGGGCCACCACCTGCTCGATGTCGCCTGCGGCACCGGCCTCATGGCGGTCGAGGCGCGGCGCATCCTCGGCACGGCGGACCACATCACCTGCCTCGATCCCAGCGAGGGCATGCTGGCGGAGGCGCGGAAAAAACTCCTCGCGAAATTCGTGCAGGGCTACGCGGACCGGCTGCCGTTTGCCGCCGCGTCGTTCGATTTTCTCACGATGGGTTACGCGCTGCGGCACGTGGCCGATCTCACGACGACGTTTCGCGAATATCACCGCGTGCTGCGGCCGGGCGGGCGCGTGCTGATTCTCGAGGTGACGAAGCCGAGGGGCCGCGTCGGAAATTTTTTCTTCCGGCTCTATTTCGGGAAAATCTATCCGGGCCTCACCCGGCTCTTCACGCGCAGCCGCGCGGCGCGCGACATGATGCACTACTACTGGGAAACGATGGACGCCAGCGTGCCGCCCGAGACCGTGCTGGAGGCGATGCGCGCCGCGGGCTTCGCCGAGGTGAAATGCGCGCGGGCGATCGGCCTGTTCAGCGAATACACGGCGGTTAAAAAATGAGCGCGGGCGCGATGACGACGGAGACGAATCCCGAGGTGCTGGTGATCGGCGGCGGGCCGGCCGGCAGTTGCGCGGCGGCGCGGCTGCGCCAGCATGGGCTCCGCGTGCTCGTCGTGGAGAAGTGCGCCTTCCCGCGCTTTCACATCGGCGAGTCGCTGCTGCCCGCGGGCAACAGCGTGCTCGCCGAGATCGGCGCGCTGGAGAAAATCAAGGGAGGCGGCTTTGTGCCGAAATACGGCGCCGAGTTTCACCGCGCCGACGGCTCCGCCACGAAAAAAGTTCTCTTCAGCCGGGGCCATGTGCCGGGGCTCGACAGCGCGTTTCAAGTTGAGCGAGCGCGCTTCGACGCGCTGCTGCTCGATCACGCGCGCTCGCTCGGCGCCGAGGTGCGCATGGAGACCGCGGTGCGCAGCGTCGATCGCGACGGCGCCGGGTATCGCGTCGTCCTCGCCGCCGCGAGCGGCGCGCGCACGATCACCGTGCCCTGGGTAATCGATTCGACCGGCCGCGATCCGGGGCTGATGTCGGATCAGAAGCGCGCGCTGGAGCCGGCGCCGTTTCCGAAGCGCATGGCGGTTTACACCCACTTTCACGGCGTCGCGCGCACCGAAGGCCCGGAGGGCGGCAACATCCTGGTCGTGCGGATCGAGGGCGGTTGGTTCTGGCTGATCCCGATCGATGCGGAACGCACCTCGGTGGGGATCGTCACGACGGTGGCGGCGTTTCGCGCGGCGGGGCAGACGCCGGAAAATTATTTCCACCAGGCGGTCGCCGGCTCCGTGAAATTGACCGAGCTGCTGGGCCGCGCGACGCCGACGATGGGGTTTCATGTGACGAGCGACTACAGCTATTTCCGCCGCGAACTCGCGCAGGAGCGCCTCGTGCTGGCCGGCGACGCCGCCGGTTTCTTCGATCCGATTTTCTCGTCGGGCGTTTATATGGCGACGTGGTCGGGCACGACGGCGGCGGATCTGGTGGCTCGCGCGCATGCGGCAGGGCGCACGCTCACGCCGCGCGAGTGCCGCGGCTATTCGCGCACGGTGAAGCGCCACGCCGGGGTGTTTCAGAAACTGATCGCGGCGTTCTACGACGACGATGCGTTCGATGTCTTCATGTGCGAGCAGGTGCCCTCGTATCTGGCGCCGGCGATCACGTCGATCGTGGCGGGCCACGCGAACCTTACCTGGGGGCTGTGGTGGCGCTTCAAGGTGTTCCTCCTGTTCTGCCGGATGCAGCGGCATTGGAAAATCGTGAAGCCGCCGACGGCGAAGGCCGCGCCGATGGCGGGCTGACGCTGGAGCCCGCGCGATTTGCGGTTGCCGCCGCCCGCGCGCGAACTTTCATTTCACCCCGATGGATTCAACCCCGCGCACCGATTGGGACGTGATCGTCATGGGAGGCTCTCTCTCAGGCTCGGCCACGGCGTGCCTGCTGCGGCGCAAGAATCCCAGGCTCCGCGTGCTCATCCTCGAGCGTTCCGAGCGTTTCAAGCGCCGCGTGGGCGAATCGACGGTGGAGGTCAGCGCGTATTTTCTCGGCCGCGTGCTCGGGCTGACCGATCACCTGCTCGAAAAGCACCTGCCGAAACAGGGCATGCGTTTCTGGTTCGCCAACGAACGCGCCCGCGCGCTCGACCAGTGCAGCGAGACGGGCCCGCGCTACAACGTCCGGCTGCCCGGCTACCAGGTCGACCGCGCCGTGCTCGACGAGCACGTGCTCGCGACGGCCGCCGCCGAGGGTGCGGTGGTGCAGCGCTCCGTGCGCATCCGCCACGTGCGGCTCGCCAACGGCGCGGCGCAAACGATCGAGTGGGACGATGCCGGCGGCGCTTCGCACGCGACGACCGCCCGCTGGATTGTCGACGCCTCGGGGTTTGCGGCGATTCTTGCGCGGCAGGAAGGCTGGTTCGTGAACAACGCCGCGCATCCCACCGCGACGTGCTGGAGCCGGTGGACGGGCGTGCGTTCGCTCGACGGCCGCGAATTCGCCGCAAAATATCCCGCGTGGTCGATGCGCGTGCCGGGCCTGCGCTCCACGGCGACCAATCACCTCACGGGTCGCGGTTGGTGGGCGTGGTTCATCCCGCTGAAAGGCGGCGATGTCAGCGTCGGCGTCGTTTACGATCAGCGGATCGCGGAGCTGCCGCCGGGCCCGAGTCTCGGTGCGCGGTTGCGCGACATGCTCGTGTCGCATCCGGTCGGCCGCGAGCTGCTGGCGGACGCGGGGTGGCAGGAGGGCGACGTGCATTTCCGGCGCGACCTCGCGTATTCGACCACCACGTTTGCGACCGATGGCGCGGTGCTCGTCGGCGACGCCGCCGGTTTCATCGATCCGCTTTACTCGCCGGGCATGGACTGGATCGCATTTTCCGCGAGCGCGGCGGTGACGCTCATCCTCGACAGTTTTCGCGGGAAGCCGGTCGCGCCGCGCGTAGCCCGGCACAACGCGCATTTCGCGCTCAGCTATGATCGCTGGTTCCGCGCACTCTATCGCGACAAGTATTATTACATGGCGGACTACGACCTGATGACCCTGGCGTTCCGCCTCGACCTCGGGCTCTACTACCTCGGCATCGTGCGGCAGCCGTTCTTGCATGGGAACTGCGTGCTCGAATCGCCGCCGTTCACGCACGCGAACTCGAAGTGGCCGTTTCGTTTGATGGAACTCTACAACAGCCGCTTCGCCGCGATCGCGGAGTCGCGGCACCGTCGGGGCGTCTTTGGGCGGAACAACGACCGGCATTTTTTCGGTTTCATCAGCTACGAGTTTAACCAGCGGCTGCCCTGGCGCGTCGCGGGGCTGCTCTGCCTCTGGCTCGGCCTCGAGCTGCGCGAGGGCTGGCGGTCGTGGTTCGTGCGGGTAAAATCTCCTGCGGCCGACGCCACACCGCTGGGCGTTGACCCCGTGCCCCATCAAACATGAGCGCCCCCGTGTCCGTCCCACCGTCCGCGCCTGTGGTTGCGCCCATTTCGCCGCACGCGGCGGTGGAGACGCTGCTGCGGCATTTCCCCGAGGAGGTTCGCGTGGCCTACGTCCGCCTGCGCGATACGGGCGATCCCGCCGCCGCCGACACGCTCGTGCTCGCGATCGTGGCCGATCACATGCCCCGCTCGGAGGCGGCGCTCACGGACTCCGCGGAACTCATCGCCGATCTCGGCTTCGACTCGGTGGCGATCGCCGAGATGGTTTTTTTCCTGGAAGATCTGCTGCAGGTAAATGTCTCCAATGCCGAGATTCTGCGCGTCCGCACCGTGGGCGATCTGCGCGCCTTCGTGCGGCTCAAGCTCGCGTCGGTCCCGCGTGCATGAATCGCACCGCCGTCGTCACCGGACTCGGCTTCATCACCAGCATCGGCAACGATCGCGCGGCTGTCACGCGCAGCCTGCGCACACTGACACCCGGTATCGCGCGGATCGAGTTTTTGGGCAATCCCACGTTGGGCGTCAAAGTAGCGGGCACGATCAAGGAGTTTGCCGTCGATTCGCCCTCGTGGCGCGACTGGCGCTGGCCCGCGGGCTACGAATTCGCGCGCGAGACGCTGCGCAGCCTCTCGCCGCACGGCCTCTATGCGTTGTGCGCCACGGAACAGGCGATCGCGGACGCGGGCCTCGCGCGCGAGGCGCTCACCGATGGCGGCACTGGCCTCTACTGCGCGTCGGCCGGCTCGGCGTTTCTGCTGCACCACAATCTGACGCAGATGCACGCGGCGCGCTTCGAGCGCGGCAACCCGATGGGCGTCGTCGCGTCGATTGCCGGCACGCTCAACTTCAACCTCGCGGCGCACTACGGCATCCGCGGGGCCGTGGGCGGTTTCGCGGCGGCGTGCGCGTCGTCGAGCCACGCGCTCGGCTGCGCGCTCGACGATATCCGGATCGGCCGGCAGACGCGCATGTTGATCGTCGGCGCCGAGGAAGTGAACGCCGAGACCACCCTGCCGTTTGCCGCGATGCGCGCGCTCTCGACCAATCCCGATCCGGCGACCGCTTCTCGGCCCTTCGATCAGGCACGGGATGGTTTTGTCGGCGCGGGCGGGGCGGTGTGCCTCGTGCTCGAAGAGGCCGAAACCGCGCGGCACCGCGGCGCGCCGATCTATGCCGAGTTCTCCGGCTGGGGCCAGGCGGCCGACGGCTACAACGTCGCGGTCTCGCACCCCGAGGGCACCGGCCTCGCGAGCGCGATGCGCCGCGCACTGAGCGACGCGGGCGTCGCGCCCGCCGAGATCGACTACGTGAATGCCCACGCGACCTCCACACCCGCCGGCGATCGCTCGGAGGCGCTGGCGTTGCGCACGGTGTTCACCGCCGCGGGCGCCCGGCCGCGTGTGAGCAGCACCAAGGGCCTGACCGGCCACCCGCTCTCGATGGCCGGCGTGATGGAGGCGGCATTTTGCGCGCTCGCGCTCCGCGATGGCTTTATCCCGGGCAACGCCAATCTCACCCAGCCTGACGAAGCCTGCGCCGGCCTCGACCTCCTGCGCGCCACCGTTGACGCTGCGCCGCGGCTCGTGCTGAACAACAGCAGCGGCTTCGGCGGCAGCAACGTCTGCCATGTGTTCCAGCGCGCGGAAAACTGAGCGCGTGCCCATCGGACCTCCTCGACTGAAAGAGACGGATCGAAGCCCCAACGGGGCGAAATTTAACAGCCCAGGGCACCGCCTTGGGAAAACAAGCACCCAAATACCAAGCCCTGAAAGGGCGAAACCCGTCGAGCCCGTTGCGCCTTTCAGGGCCCGGTTTGTTCCGCAACCTTTTCCCCAGGGCGCTGCCCTGGGCCTATCCCATTTCGCCCCTTCGGGGCTGCCTGAGCCGCGCGCTCGCCATATCATCGCGCAAAACCCGCGGTGCGCCCGAATCCGTGTATTTTCCCAACATCGCGTTTGCCGTCCGCGCCGGCGGTCTTTTCATTGTCCAACGATCCTCATGCCCGACCCGCTCATCACCCGACTCAAAACCCTGATCGTCACCACCCTCAAGCTTGAGGATGTCACGCCCGAGCAGATGGCGGACGATGAACCCCTCATTGGCTCGGGACTCAATCTCGACTCGATCGACGCGCTCGAGCTTGTCGTGACGCTCGAAAAAGAATTCGGGATTAAGATCAGCAGCAGCGAGGAGTCGCGCGTGGCGCTGGCCAGCGTCGCGCACCTGGCCGAGTTTATTCGCGTCCGGGCGGACCCTGCGCGGTTGCCGCGCTGACATTTTGCGGCTCTGTTCCTCGCCGCTGCATGTCACCCCCGCCCGCCGTCCGTCTGGAAAGCACCGGTTGCATCACCGCCCTCGGCGATGCCCGCGCGACGCACATTGCGCTGTTGCGCGGCGAGGTGGCCTTGCGCGCGCAACCCGTGCTCGGCACCGACGGCGGAGAAGCCGTGCCGCTCGCGCTGGTGGCGGGACGCGGCTTCGACGAGACGGCTCCGCCCAACTGGTTGCCCGCCGTGCGCGATCTCGCGGCGGCGATTCCGCGCGACGGCTGGGGCACGGCGCGCCGGCCTGTGTTTGTCACGAGCAGCAATTTTGGCGTGGGCAGTTTGTATGCCTTCCGCCGCGGCGGGGATGCGGCGCACCTCGCGTACGGCACGCCCTCGCTCTGCGTGGACTGGCTGGCGGGGCAACTCGGCTGGGGACCCAATGTCACCACGCTCTCGCACGCCTGCGTCTCGGCGCATCTCGGCCTGCTGCTGGCCACGCGAGCGCTGCACACCGGGCTGGCCGAGCGGGCGCTGGTGTTCTCGTTTGATTTCATCAGTCCGTTTGTGACGGGAGGCTTTCACGCCTTGAAAATCCTGAATGCCGGATTCCCCGCGCCCTACGCCGACCGGCCGACGGGCTCCATTGGCCTCGGTGACGGGGCGGGTTTCGCGGTGCTTACGCGTGACCGCGGCGACTTCGCGATC
>JANXSC010000488.1 GCA_025352845.1 Opitutaceae bacterium | reverse complement strand
GGCGCGGACGAGCCGCGCCCCTTGTTGCCTAGAGCCTGTCATGCACTTTGAAGGTTGACGGCGCGGAGCATGAGGCAGCCGAAGGCGAGCCAGTGGAAGCCGGCGAGGGAGGAAGCGAGGCGTTCATAGTCGCGCGCGAGGAGGCGGAAGCGTGCAGCCCAGCCGAAGCTGCGCTTGACGACCCAGCGGCGCGGCAGAAGCGCCGTCACTTTGCTACCTGCTGATGACGCTCGGGCCGGGCTTGCTCCTGCTCGCGTGGTTCGAACGCGGCGTGCCGGCGGCGCTGCGGCCCGCGCTAGTCTTTGGCCGCGTGCCATTTTTCTACTATGTCCTGCACCTCCCGCTGATTCATGCGCTCGCGGCCATCATGCTGCATTTCCAAGTCGGCGATGCCACCGTCTCACCCTTCACCGAGAGCGCCAAGGTGCCGCCCAACGCCGGCGTAACCCTACTCGCAGTCTACGGCGTGTGGGTCGGCGTGATTCTGCTGCTTTATCCGGTTTGCCGCTGGTTCGCTGACCTGAAGCGCCGCCGCCGCGACGCGTGGCTCATACCATTTACTAATTGGAATGAGACTTTAGCCCGGCGCGCCAGCGTTTGCTTGATCGAGGAGCCAGCCGTCGCCGATTAACTGGGCGACGCGCGCGCCGCTCTGGCGCAGCGGTTCGAGTTCGGCGAGGATCGCGTCCTCGAGGGGACGCAGGGCGGTGAAGAGCCGGTTGTAGATGGCGTCCTTCACCAGATCGCCGAGTTTCTCCACCGGGTTCAGTTCTGGGCTGTAGGGCGGCAAGGGCAGCAACCGGACATTGGTCGGCAGGCGCGGGTCGTCGCAGCGGAGATGAAAGCCGGCCTGGTCCTGGATGATCACGTGGCGCGAGGTGGGATCGCTGTCGGCGATCTGCTGGAGGAAGGTGGCGTGGATGTCCTGGTCGATTGGCAGGCGTGAAGAGCAGCTCGATCTTGTGGTCGCCGTCGACCTCGAGCGCTTCGTGCAGGTAGCCCCAGAGGTAGCGCGTCGCATAGGGCACATGCACCCGCACGCCTTTCAGGGACCAGCACCGCCGGATCACCGGCAGCAGGCCATAGCGGTGTTCGTCCAGCACCCAGAGCCGCAGGCGCTGGCCCTCAGCGCCGACGCTGGCGGCGGCCAGCCGTTCGGCCAGCGTCGCCTTGAACGTCGCCGCCGCGGCAGCGTCTTTTTTGGCGTGGGTCTTGCGCGGCACTTTCAAGACCCCGCCGGCTTTTCCCAGGATCGTGTAGACGCTGCTCAAGGCCAGCTCGGCCTTGGTCTGCGCCTTGATCCACGCCTGCGCGTCCTTCGCGCGCCGGAACTTGCCCGCGCGCAGCTGCGCCAGAAACGCCGCGTGGTCGGCCCCCGCCAAGGTCGGCGTCGGCCCGCCCTTGTAGGCCCGGTGCAACAAACCCGCGACACCCTTGGCGAGGAACTGGTCGAGATACCGGAAGACCGTCGAGCGTCCCACGCCCACCGCGACGCCGATCTGCCCGGCGCTCAGCTCATGCTGCGCCACCAGTTTCAACACCATCAAGCGCTGGCGGGCCCACGCTGCCGTGTGCTCCCGCCACGCCGCTTCCAACTCTGCGACTTTCGTTTGTCCCAAGATCGGTAAGGTTCGCGCCATGGCTAATCCGGCTGCAGCTATAGTGCCAAACTACCGCGTAATTGGTATCAGTTATTTTTGAAACGTCTGCACTGTAGGGCCGGCCCTCGTGGCCGAGCCGAGGCGCGCCGACAAACGGCGGCCCTACAAAATCAAAATGCCAGCGGCTCTCAAGATATCACACCTTCGTCTTGAAATAAGCGATCGTCCGCCGGAGGCCCTCGTCGAGCGGCACCTGCGGCTCCCAGCCGCCGAGATATTTTTTCGCGAGCGTGATGTCGGGCCGGCGCTGCTTCGGGTCGTCGCTCGGGAGCGGCTTGTGGACGATCTTGGATTTGCCGCCGACCAGCTGGATGGTTTTTTCCGCGAGCTGGAGCATCGTGAATTCGCCGGGATTGCCGAGGTTGAGCGGGCCGACCGTCTGCGTCTGCGCCATGAAGCGCACGAAGCCCTCGATCAAGTCGTCCACGTAGCAGAAGGAGCGCGTCTGCGTGCCGTCGCCGTAAATGGTGAGGTCCTCGCCCTTGAGCGCCTGGACGATGAAGTTGGAAACGACGCGGCCATCGTTCGGGTGCATGCGCGGGCCGTAGGTGTTGAAGATGCGGATGACGCGGATATCGACCTTGTTCTCGCGGTGGTAGTCGAAGAAGAGCGTCTCGGCGCAGCGCTTGCCCTCGTCGTAGCACGAGCGCTTGCCGATCGGATTCACGTTGCCCCAGTAGCTCTCGGGCTGCGGATGGACGCTCGGATCGCCATAGACTTCGCTGGTGCTCGCCTGAAAGACCCGCGCTTTCACGCGCTTCGCGAGCCCGAGGCAGTTGATCGCTCCCATCACGGAGGTCTTCGTGGTCTTGATCGGGTTGAACTGGTAGTGCGGCGGCGAGGCGGGACACGCGAGATTGTAGATCTGATCGACCTCGAACTTGAACGGATCGATGACATCGTGGCGCACGAACTCGAAGTTCGGATTCGCGAGGAGGTGCGCGAGGTTGGCCTTCTGGCCCGTGAAGAGGTTATCGAGGCAGACGACCTCATGGCCTTCCTTCAACAGGCGTTCGCAGAGGTGTGAGCCGAGAAACCCGGCGCCGCCGGTGACAAGAATACGCATCACGCGACCGTGCTAGAACGCCCGCGCCATTTCCAGCAAAACGTCATGTGAGAAAGTATGAGTTGGGTAAATTTGTTCCCTGCGGTGACGCAATTAATTTCATTGTCGGATGGGTGGGAGTGACACTTCATCCGCGCCCCGACCACCTATCGGGGACAAACCAAAAATGAAAACAACCAAGAACATCATCCTCGCCCTCGGCCTCCTGACCGCGGTCACGGCGAGCCAGGCTCAGACCACCACCGCCACGCCGGCTCCCACCGGCCTCCTCGGCGCGCAATACACCGAACTCGCGTTCGGTGTGCAGGACATCAAACACGTCTCGCCTCACGCCTACAGCCTGAGCGCGAGCGCCAACACCGCGCTCGTCGCGGGCCAGCTCGACGGCGGTGCTTCCTACAGCTACAGCCGCATTGGCGGCGCCGTGCGCGGGCACTCGAACACCATCGGCGGCTACTTCACCGCCTATGCTCCGATGAATGGCGTGAAGCCATTCGTCAGCGCCGGCTTGGGCTGGGAATGGACGAGCTACCGCAACGTCGGCAGCGACAATCAGGCCCTGTGGAGCGGCGCCGTCGGCCTTGAGATTCCCGCCGGTGTGGTGACAATCACTCCGCGCCTCTCGTATGCCGACGATTTCGAGGGCGGTCGCAAGAGCAGCCAAGCCTGGACGTATGCGGTCGAGGCCAACCACTGGTGCAGCAAAACGACCGCAATCTTCGCCTCCCTCGGCAAGACCGACGTGCGCCACAGCCGGTTCGACTCGTGGAACTACTCGGTCGGGCTGCGCTCGAAGTTCTGAGCACGGGACTGAACTGAATCGCTCGCGAGCCCGCACGTTTGTCGTGCGGGCTTTTTTGCGCCTGCCAAACCAAGGGACGACCAACCAGAAACGACCGCCCGGGTCTTCACGGCACGTCGTAAACTTCGACGAGGGCGACGCCGGTGGAGGCGTTGACGCCAGAGATTTGGGCCGTGTAGCTGCCGGGCGGCAGGGTCACGAGCAGGACGGCGTCTTTGCTCGCGGGATTCGCGAGGGCAAAGGCGCCCACGCTCGCGCCCGTCGCGGAGATTTGCGCGTCGCCACCCCAGTTGTCGTTTTCGCGGAGGAGGGTCGTGCCGGAGTAGAGTTGCAATTGCGGGTCGTCGAGCACGCCCGTCACCCCAAAGACGCCGAGCGTGGGGCCGATGCCGCGGATGAGCACGGTCTTCGCCGTCGTGCCGCCGATCACGAAGCCGGCGATCAAAATACCGCCGCCGGTGCCGACCTGGGTGCGGGCGGAGACGTTCACGAGGCGGGGCGTCGTGGCGGTAAACGTGCCCGCGGGCGTGGCATCGTAGATTTCCGCGAGGGCGATGCCGGTGCCGCCGGCCTTCCCGACGACTTGCACGGAATAGGTGCCAAGGGCGGGCGAGAGGGCGAGCGCGGCATCAAGACTGGTGGGCGCGGCGTAGGCAAACGCGCCGACCTGCGCGGCGCGCGTGAAAACCTGCGCATCACCGGCCCAGTTGTCGTTGGTGGCAATGCTCGTCGTGCCCTGGAAAACCGTCATCTCGGGATCGACGAGGGTGCCGGTGAGGCCGAACTGGTTGAGCGAGGGGCCGACGCCGCGGATGAGCAGCGGCTTCGCGCCGCTCGTGCCCGCGCCGCCGGTGGCGAAGCCGACGATGAGCGTCTGAGCACCGGTGCCGGCGCTGGTGCGGATGGCGAGATTGATCAACCGGCCGACCTCGGCGGCGGCCACGGTGCTGACGGTGAGATTCGCGGGCGCGCTCGTGACGGTGTTAAGGGAATTGGTGACGACGCAGGTGTAGGCGGCGGCGCTGGCGTTGGCCCCCGAGAGCACGAGTGTGGCCGAGGTCGCGCCCGTGATGGCGGTCGTGCCCCGGCGCCACTGATACGTGGGCTCGGGCGTGCCGCTGGCGGCGACCGAGAAGACCACCGTGCCGCCGGCGGCGATGGTTTGCGAGGCGGGCTGGGTCGCGATCGTCGGCGCGGCATTGACGGTGGTCACAGTCAGCGCGGCGACGTTGCTGTAAACCCTCCCGCCCGTGTTCTGGGCGAGCACGGCATAGTTACCGGCATCGGACAGCGCGACGTTGTTGATGGTGAGGCTGCCGTCCGTGGCTCGTGAATATTTCGGATCGGAGCCATTGGTCTCGATATAACTGCCGTTGAAATGCCAGTTGTAGAAGGCACCTTGGCCGGCGGCGGTGCCACTCGTCACCGCGATGGTGAACGTCGCGCGGCTGCCGATGATAGCAGTC
>JANXSC010000341.1 GCA_025352845.1 Opitutaceae bacterium | reverse complement strand
CCGAGACGTCCGCGCCCGCGCACGGCCAGCCGGGTTTCCTCGACGCGGTGATCGCGCGCTACGGCACGATGCTCGACTGGGTGCTCGAGCACCAGCGTCTCACGCTCGCCGTCACGGTCGGCACGATGGCGCTCACGGCGGCGCTCTACCTCGTGGTGCCGAAGGGATTTTTTCCGCTGCAGGACAACGCCGCGATTCAGGCCGTCACCGAGGCGCCGCAGTCGATCTCGTTTGCCGCGATGGCGGAGCGGCAGCAGGCGCTGGCGGCGAAAATCCTGGAGGATCCCGCGGTGTCGAGCCTCTCGTCGTTCATCGGCGTGGACGGCACCAACGCCACGCTTAACAGCGGGCGCATGCTCATCAACCTCAAGCCCCACGGCGAGCGGCGCGACAACGCGTTTGCGATCATCGACCGGATGCGCGAGCGGGCGCGCGAGGTCACGGGCATCGCGCTCTTCCTCCAGCCCGTGCAGGAGCTCACGATCGAGGACCGCGTCAGCCGCACGCAGTTTCAGTTCACCCTCACGAGCCCCGACGAGAAATTGCTGCACGAATGGGTGCCGGAACTCGTCGCGCACCTGCAGGATTTGCCGGCGCTGGCCGACGTCGCGAGCGATCTGCAGAACGAGGGTCTCCAGGCCTTCCTTGAAATCGACCGCGACGCCGCGAGCCGGCTCGGCGTGACGGTGGCGGACATCGACGATGCGCTCTACAGCGCGTTTGGGCAGCGGCAGATTTCCACGCTCTTCACGCAGGCGAGCCAGTATCGCGTCGTGCTCGAGGTCGATCCGCGTCTCGCGGTCGGGCCGCAGGCGCTCACGAGCATCTTCGTGCGCACGCGCACGGGGAAACCGATTCCCCTGTCGAGCGTGGCGCGCGTGTCCGAACGGCCGACGACGCTCCTGATCAACCACGTCGGCCAGTTCCCCGCGGTGACGATCTCGTTCAACCTCGCGGCGGGCCGCTCGCTGGGTGACGCGGTCGCGGCGATCGAGCGTGCGGCCGGCGAACTCGGCGTGCCGCCCGCGATCGAGCTGCGCTTTCAGGGCGCGGCGCACGCGTTTCGCGCGTCGCTCGGCAGCACGCTGCTGCTCGTCCTCGCGGCCGTCGTCACGATGTATATCGTGCTCGGCATCCTCTACGAGAGCAGCATCCACCCGATCACGATTCTCTCGACGCTGCCCTCTGCCACCGTCGGCGCGTTGCTCGCCCTCTGGATCACCGGCCGGCCCCTGGACATGATCGCGATCATCGGCATCGTGCTGCTGATCGGTTTGGTGAAAAAGAACGGCATCATGATGGTGGACTTCGCGCTGGAGGCGACGCGGCGCGACAAGCTCTCGCCGCGCGACGCAATCAAGCAGGCGGCGCTGCTGCGCTTCCGCCCGATTTTGATGACGACCCTCGCGGCGCTCTTCGGTGCGCTGCCGCTGATGCTGTCAACCGGCTCGGGCGCCGAGCTGCGCCAACCGCTCGGCCTCGTGATGGTGGGCGGTCTGCTCGTGAGCCAGGTGCTCACGCTGTTCACGACGCCCGTGGTCTATTTGTTTTTCGACCGGCTCGCGTCGCGGACCAAGCCGCGCCGGGCGCCGGTCGCCGTGGCCGGCGGGAAACCGGCGGAGAGCTTGGCGGGATGAACCTCTCGCGTCCGTTTGTCCGCCGCCCCGTGGCGAGCAGCCTGATCGCGGTGGCGCTCGTGTTGCTCGGCGCGCTCTCTTACGGGCTGCTGCCGGTCGCGCCGCTGCCGCAGGTGGATTTCCCCACGATTCGCATCAGCGCCTCCTTGCCGGGCGCGAGCCCGGAGACGATGGCGACGACCGTCGCGGCGCCGCTTGAGCGCGCGATGGGCAGCATCTCCGGTGTCACCGGCATCTCCTCCGACAACCGGCAGGGCGCCACGAGCATCCAGCTGGAGTTCGCGATTGGCCGCGATCTCAACGCCGCGGCGCGCGATGTGCAGGCCGCGATTAACGCCGCGCGCGGCGAGCTGCCCGCCGGCATGCCGGGCAACCCCACCTTCCGCAAATCCAATCCCGCCGCCGCGCCGATTATGGCGCTCGCGCTCAGCTCCCCGAACCTCGCGCCGGGCGCGCTCTACGATATCGCCGCGACGATCCTCGGGCAAAAAATTTCCCAAATCGTCGGCGTGGGCGAGGTGCAGACGGGCGGCAGTTCCCTGCCCGCCGTGCGCGTGCAGCTCAATCCCCACGCGCTCGCGCACCACGGCATCTCGCTCGACGAGGTGCGCCGCGCGATCGCCGCGACCAATTCCATCCGGCCCCGCGGCACGGTCGAGGATGGCCCGCGCCAGTGGGAGGTGCAGGTGAGCAACCAGCTCCGCCGCGCCGAGGAATACTTGCCGCTCGTGATCCGCTACCGCGATGGCGCGCCGGTGCGGCTCGGCGACGTGGCGAAGGTCTCCGACTCTGTCGAGGACCGCTACAGCATGGGCTTTCACAACGACCGCGCCGCCGTGCTCCTGATGATCAGCCGCCAGCCGGGCGCGAACATCATCGAGGTCATCGACGCCATCAACGCCCAGCTCCCGGGCCTCCGCGCGCTGCTCCCCGCCGACGCCGACCTCGCCGTCGTGATGGATCGCTCGCCGGGCATTCGCGCGACGCTGCATGAATCGCAGAAGACGCTCCTCATCGCCGCGGCCCTCGTGATGCTGGTGGTGTTTCTTTTTCTCGGCAACCCGCGCGCCGCGCTGATCCCGTGCCTCGCGATCCCGGTGTCGGTCATCGGCACGTTTTCGTTCATGTATCTGCTGGGGTTCTCGCTGAACAACCTCTCGTTGATGGCGCTGATCGTCGCGGCCGGCCTCGTGGTGGATGATGCGATCGTCGTGATGGAAAACATCTCGCGGCACATCGAGCGCGGACTGTCGCCGTTGCGCGCGACCCTGCTTGGCTCGGGCGAGGTGGGCTTCACCCTGCTGGCGATGAATCTCTCGCTCGTCGCGGTGTTCGTCTCGATTTTGTTCATGGGCGGACTGGTGGAGCGGCTGTTTCGCGAGTTTTCCATCACGCTCGTGATCGCAATGATGGTGTCGCTCGCCGTCTCGCTCACACTCGTGCCGAGCCTCTGCGCACGCTGGCTGAAGCCGGCGCACCACCTGTCCGACGGCAAATTCCGCCAACTGACCGAGCGGGGCTTCGAGGCCGTGAAGGCCACCTACGCGCGCTCGCTCGGCTGGGTGCTGCAGCACGCCACGCTCACGCTCATCATCCTGATCGGCACCATCGCGCTCAACGTCTCGCTCTACATCAAGATTCCGAAGGGCTTTCTCCCGACGCAGGACACGGGCACCCTCAACGGCTTCGCGCGCGGCGACGATGCGTTTTCCTACCAGGTCATGCAGCCGAAGATCGAAATCTACCGCCGGCTGATTATGGCGGACCCGGCCGTGCAGGACGTGATCGGCACCTCCGGCGGCACCTCGGGCACGAACAACGCGCGCTTCACGATCCGCCTGAAGCCGCTCGCCGAGCGCAAGGTTTCGGCCACCGAGGTGATCAACCGCCTGCGCCTCGCCACGCCGCCGATGGCGGGCAGCGCGCTCTACCTTTTCGGCGCGCAGGACCTCGACGGCCCGCGCATGTCGGACTCCACCTCCTACGATCTCTCGATCATGGCGGGCGAACTCGATCTCATTCGCAAATGGATGCCGAAGATCGGCGAGGCGATGCAGGACCTGCCCGAGCTCACCGATGTCGACACCCGCTCCGAGGCCGGTGCGCAGGCCCTGCGGCTCACGATCGATCGCGAGGCGGCACGGCGGCTCGGCGTCGACATGCAGATGGTTTCGCAGGTGCTGAACAGCTCGTTCAGCCAGCGGCAGGTCGCGACGCTCTACGACCGCCTGAACCAGTATCGCGTGATTATGGAGCTGGAGCCGCAATACACCTCGGACCCCGCCGTGCTGGAAAAGGTGCAGGTCATCGGGGCCAACGGCACGCGCGTGCCGCTGTCGGCTTTCACGAGCTACAAATATGCGCAGACCGAGGACCGCGTGCGGCACCGCAGCCAGTTCGCCTCGGAGAACGTGGGCTTCGCGCTCGCGAAAGACGTGTCGCTCGAGGAGGGCCTCGCTGCGATCGAGGGGGCGCTCGCGAAAATCATGCTGCCCACGGAGGTGCAGGCGCGGCTCTCGGGCTCGATGAGCTCGTTCCAGACGAGCATCCAGACGCAGCCGCTGCTAATCCTCGGCGTGCTGGTGACGGTCTATCTCGTGCTCGGCATCCTCTACGAAAGCCTCGTGCATCCGATCACGATTCTCTCGACGCTGCCCTCGGCCGGCCTCGGCGCGTTGCTGGCGCTGCGGCTGACCAACACGGAATTTTCGCTCATTGCCTTGCTCGGATTGTTTCTCCTCATCGGCATCGTGATGAAGAACGCGATCCTCATGATCGACTTCGCGATTGCGCGGGAGCGCAGCGACGGCGTGACCGCGCGCGCCGCGATCTACGAGGCCGCGCAACTCCGCCTGCGCCCGATCCTGATGACGAATTTTGCCGCGCTCCTCGGCGCGCTGCCGCTCGTGCTCGCGACCGGCGAGGGCGTCGAGATGCGCCAGCCCCTCGGTCTCGCGATTGTGGGCGGGCTGGCCGTGAGCCAGCTCCTCACGCTCTACACGGTGCCGGTGGTTTACCTCTGGCTGGATCGGCTGCGGCTGTGGGGGGCGGGCCTCCGGGGCGCGCGCAGCGCGGCAGGGTCGCCATGAAGCGCGCGGTCGCGGCGTTTTTCTCACTGGCGCTGGCGAGTGTCGCCGCCGAGGGGACGATGCTGGCGCGGAAAGTTTTTTCTGCGACGCTGGGGCAGGAGATTGCCTACCAACTCTACCTGCCGCCGGGAGCGGATGAGACGAAAACGACCGGCCTGCCGGCGATCTACCTGCTGCACGGCCGGGGCGGCGGCATGAAGGACTGGGCCGCGATCCAGCCGGAACTCGATCGATTGATCGCGAGTGGGAAAATTCCGCCGCTCGTCGCGATCATGCCGGATGCGCCGGCGAGCCGTCGGGCGGGCTACTATGTCGATTCGCAATTCGGCGGTTCGGGGGAATTGCCGGAGGGAGAGAAAATCGAAACGGCCTTCACGACCGATTTCGTCACGCATGTCGATGCGACCTACCGCACGCGCACAGATCGTGGCGGGCGGATCGTGGCGGGCTTTTCGATGGGCGGCTACGGCGCGATCCGATTCGCGCTGGCGCACCCGGAATTGTTTGGCGCGGCGATTGTGCTCAGCCCGGCGGTTTACGTGCCGCTGCCGCCGCGAGGATCGAGCACGCGGGAGTTCGGGGCGTTTGGGCGGGGCGAAAAACTTTTCGACGACGCGATCTACGCGGCGAAAAATTATCCGGCGCTGATTCCGGCCTTCGAGGCGCGCGGCTTGCCGCTGGTGATGTTCATCGCCGTGGGCGACGACGAGCAGGCGCTCGCCGATCCGCGCGAGGCCGCGCACGATCTCGATTACGAGGCGCACACGCTCTACAACCGCGTGCGCCGCGTGAAGGGGATCACGGCGCAACTGCGCGTGCTCGATGGTGGGCACAACTGGGACGTGTGGCGGCCGGCGTTCGCCGAGGGTATCCAAGCCGTCTTCGCGCAGCTTGGGAAGTAATCAGGCCGCGCTGAGTGCCGGCGATTTTTTCGGAGAGAGAATCGTCAGGCCGTGCAGCGACTCAGCCGGCGGCGGCGGGAAAAAATAACTGGCCGCATAGCCCACCACGATCGAGATGAGCACCGAAATGCCGAGGTAGAGAAACGGGTGCACGAGGTGTTGTGACCACACGGCGAAGGTGCCCACGAAGCTCACGCCCATCCCGATGAGCACGCCCTGCCAGTTGGCGCGGCGCGTCATCATGCCGAGCGTGTAGGCGCCGCCGAACGCGCCGCCGAACAGCCCGGCAAACTCGATCGCCACGTCGAGGAACGAGCTGATGTTGAACCGCGAGAGCAGCACCGCGAGCCCGATGCCGATGAGACCCGCGATCACCGTCACCCACTCGGCGATCCGAATACTGACCTTCTGGCTCGGTTTCTTCGCGAGGCTTTCGTAGAAATCGACCGAGACCATCGTCGCCACGCTGTTGAGGATGCTCGAGAGCGTGCCCATCGCGGCCGAGAAAAGCCCCGCGAGCACGAGGCCGGTGACGCCCGCGGGCAATTCCGAGGCGATGAAGAGCGGCAGCGTGGCGTCGGTCGGCAGCAGCGGGTTCATCCGTTCGGGGAAACTGTGGTAGTAAACGTAGAGCCCCGTGCCGATGAGGTAGAGGATCAGGCTGCCGGGCAGGACGATCACGGCAAAAACCCAAATCGAGCGGCTCGCTTCCTTTTCCGACTTCGTGGCGAAGACCCGCTGCATCAGCACCTGATCTTTCGGGAAGGTCAGCACCGTTTCCATCAGTTGGAGAAAAATAAAACCCCACACGGTCGCCTTCGTGAGGTCGAAGCTCCAGTCGAACATCTTCGTCTTTTCACCGGCGGCGGCCACGGCGACGAATTCCCCCGTGCCGCCCTTGAGCGCGAGAATGATAAAACCGAGCGCGAAAAAAAGTCCGCCGAATTTCACGATTACCTGCGCGACATCCGTCCAGATCACTGCGCGCATTCCGCCCAGCGCGGTATAGCCAATCGTGACGCCGCCCATCATCAGGATGCTCCAGACGACATCGAGCCCGGTGACCGTCGAGATCGCGAGCGACGGCAGAAACAGGATCACGCTCATGCGGCCGCCGAGGTGCATCAAGATGCACATGCCGCTCGCCGCCAGCCGCACCGAGTGATGGAAGCGCTGGTCAAGGTAGTCGAAGACGGATGTCAGTTCGAGCCGCCGCAGCAACGGCACGATCCAGATGGCGACGAAGACCAGCGCGAAGACGTTGGTCACGTTGCCGAGAAAATACTGCCAGTTGGTCGCGAAGGATTTTGCCGTGGTCGCGATGTAGCCGATCGAACTCGAGTTGGACGCGTAGAGGCTGATGCCGGCGGCCCAGAAGGGAATCGAGCGACCGCCGACAAAGAAGTCCGAGGTCGATTGCTTCTTTTCCTTGCGATAGCAGTAAACGCCGATCGCGGCGATGCCCACGAGGTAGGCTACGATCATCACCCAGTCGAGCGGGCGCAGCAGTTGTTTGTTGCCGAGGATTTCCGCCGAGTGGAGCGAGGCGTCGGGAGCCAGCCAAAGGAGGCCGTTGCGCCAGCCGGTGCCGAGCACGGCGTCACCCGGCAGCGCCGTGCCCTGCGGGCTGGTTGCCGCGGTAATCGTGTGGAATGTGTGGAGCTGCACGCGCGGTCCGGTCGAAGAATCGGCCGGCAGTCGCACGAGAAACAACGCGTGCGCCTGGCCGACGGCACGCGCCGCGCCGTCGACGACGGTGCCGGGGAGTGTGGCTCTCAGCCGCCAGCCTTCGGCCGCCGTCCAACGCCAGAGTTCGTCGGCCGTGCCGGCGGCGGTTGGTGTCGCGAGCACGAGCGAGGAGTCGAGAGCGACGATGGCGCTGACGCGGCGCGCCGGCGCGGCCCACGCGGGCAGAATTTTCCACTGCGCCGGTTCTGCGGACAAAGCGAGCGACCACCAGTGCGCCGCGCCGCGCGCATCGACGCCGCCCACATACAAAACATTGCCGAGCACGGCGCCCTGCGCCGAAACGAGCGGCGAGGGTAGCGGCGGCGGAGTCGCGAGACGCACGCCGTCCGCCCCCGCATACGCTTCGATCCGATCAACGAGGTTGTTTCCCGCGGGACCAGTGAGGAACCATGGTCGCGCGCCGTGCGCGATTGCGCCGCGCACGACGCGATCGGTGGAGCCGGCGTCTGCCTTCGTCCATTGCTGCGCGAAGTGATCGTAGCGCCACACGGTGCCGTCGCGCACGGCGAGCGGCTGGTCGGCGGCGACCAGCAATGTGATCGCCGCGGAGCCGGGCGGCGCGGGCAGCGCGCCGTCCCGGACGGCCACGAGATTCTCCGCGCGTGCCGCCCCGGCGAACAGGACCAGTAGCGCGCCCACCAGCACGCTCGCGCAAAGTCGCAGCATGAGGGGAGCGCGGAACTCGATCGAGACGAAGCGGGCTTAGAACTTGATCGAGTGCGTGACCGTGAACGTCCGGCCGCGGCCTGCGAAATAATTCTGGAACTGATCAATCTGCGCCCACGTGAGGATGTAGTAGCGGTCGAGCAGGTTCTCGATGCCGAGGGAGAAGTTGCCCCATTTCGTCTCGTAGGTGGTGCTGAGGTTGAACAGCGTGTAGCCGCGGGTCTTCTCGAAATTGCCCTTGCCGACGTTGATCTCGCGGCCGAAGAGCGTGGTCTCGCCGAGGGTGAGCGTGGCCTTGTCGTCGTAGCGCCACGTCAGCGAGGAGCCGAACTTGTCGGGGCTGATGTTGGCCACGCCCTGTTGATTGACGAGCGGGCCACCCTCGACGGCGACGGTCTTGCCCTCCATGTGGGAGTAGAGCGCGTTAAGTTTGAGGGTCTTGCTCACCGTGTATTCGGCGTTCGCCTCGCCGCCCTGGACCTGGACCGGCCGGCGCTGCAAGATGAAGTCGCGTGTGATCGGGCTGACCGTGAGCGACGAACCTAGCTTGGAGTAGGAGCGATAGATCGAGGCGCTGAAGCTCGCGCCCTTGCCGCGCCACGCGAAGCCGGCCTCCTTGTTGTCCACAATCACGGCCTGCAAATCGATGATGCCGGAGACGGATTTGCCGGGGACGTTGATGTTCCGCAGCGGAATGCCGACGTTCGGCAACGTGAAGCCTTTGCTATACGAACCGAACACCGACCAGCCCTGCGGCAGCCGCCAGATGGCGCCGACGTTCGGGAGGTTCGATTTGTAGTTCAGTTCGCCGCCGTTCACCAGGACGCGGTTGTTGAAATAAGTCGTCGTATAGCTGTCCACGTGGAGCTTGCCGTCTTCGTGGCGGATGCCGCCGCTGACCGTGAGCGGGCCTTGGTTGTAGGAGACCTGCGCGAACGGCGCGTGGCTGGTGTATTCCATCGGCGGCACCCAGATGCGGTTGGTGAGCGCGAGGCGTTGTTGCGCGGTTTCCCTCAGGTGATCGTAGCCGGCATTAAGGTCCAAGCCCTCGACATCGAAGAGGCGGTTGCGCGACCAAGAGCTGCGGATACCCTTCTTCTGCGAGTTGACCTCGGACTGATCAATCAGCGTGCCGAGCGGAGCGATGAGCGGATCCTGTTTCGCCGGATCGGTGGGGTCGGCGAGGAAGCGCATCGCCTGACTCGATTTGTAAGCCTGCACGTTCAGGGTGCCGCCGAGCAGCTCCGAATGCTTGTAGGACAGCGCGTATTGGTTGAACTCGTTGAACTCCGACTTCGCGCCCGGGGGCTGCTTGTGAATTGAAGTATCGGTGATGCCTTTCGCGCGGTCGCCGGGAAACGCGCTGAAGTTCGATTTGCCGGCGAGGGCGAAGCGGCTGATCGTGAGGCCGACTCGCTGCGCGCCGCGGTCGCCGAAGTTGTGGCCGAGCTTGATAAACAGATTTTTCTCCTCGGTGTCCATCGTGCTGCCGCTCTGGCCCATGCCGATCAGGCGATCGTGAGCATCCTTGGCCATGTTGCGGTTGACGAAGGCCGTGGCGAGAAACACGTCGGTGGGGCCCTGTTTGTTGGCGTAGTTGAGCCCGACTTTCCAACTGTCGGTCCTGCTGCCTCCCTGAGTGGAGAAGCGCGAGGTCACGGTCGCTTCGCTGCCCTCCTTGGTCGGGCTCTTGGAAATGTAGTTGATGATACCGCCCGCCGCGCCGATGCCCTCGGCGGCCGAGGGGCCGTTGATCACCTCGATGCGCTCGATGACGCCCATGTCGGCGAAGGTGGCGTTGCGGCTCGCCTCGCGCAGCGGCGTCGTCTGCGAGATGCCGTCGAACAGTCGCAGCGCGACACGGCCGCGCAGCGTCTCGCCGGTGTTCTGCATCTGCTGCGTCGCCTCAGCGTAGCCCGGAATCGTGCGCGACAGCACGGCGGTGGCGTCATCGGTCAGGAGCAGCGTGTCGGAGATTTCCTGCGGGGAGATGAGTTTCACCGCGCCAGGAATCTGATCGATGGTCTTGGGCGAGCGGAAGCCGGTCGTGACGGTGAACTTGTCGAGCTGCACGGCTTCGTCCTTGGCGCTGGCGGCCGGGGCCTGCTGGGCGAGACACGGGGACGCGAGCAAAAGCAGCACGACGGGGAACGCTGCGGCGAAGGCGAGGCGGGCGAGGGTTGTTTTCATGGGTTGGGAAAAAACGGGGTGGGGAGGCGCGTGAACCCGGAGCGGGCTGGGGGAACGGGGAGGCGCAAGCGATTTAAGCAAACGTTTGCATGAATGACCGTTTTTGTTTTGCTGATTGTGTCAACGCAAATGTCGCCTACCGATTTTGCGCCTCGCATGGCGCGTCCGATGCAATTCCCTTCCGCCAGCCCGGCCCGCTTGGGCGGGCTCCTCGGCCGGGCGATCGACGCGAGCCGCGCGACGCATCTCGCGCGCTTCATCGCCGACGAGCGCAGCCCGGCCATCGCGTTGTTTCATCCGCAGTGCACCGCGCACAACCACGAGGGCGACTGGTATGGAGAACACGCGGGCAAGTGGCTCTGCGCCGCCGCGCGGGCGGTGCGCGCCACGAGTGATGCCACGCTGGCTGCGAGCGTGCGCCGGGTCGCGGATTTTCTGGTGAGCGTGCAGGACGCCGACGGTTATCTCGGCACCTACGCGCCCGAGCGGCGCTTCATGTGCCGGCGCGGCCCCGCGCCGGGCACGTGGGACGGGGCACCGGCGGTGCGCACGTGGGACATCTGGGTTCACAGCTACCTGATCCTCGGCCTGCTGGAGTCGGCCCGCGCGCTCGCCGAGCCGCGCTACCTCGCAGCCGCCCGCCGCATCGGCGACCTCTGCTGGCGGACGCTGACAGAAGGCGGCATCGCAATCACCACGCTCGGCAATCACCATGGCCTCTCCGCGACGGTGCTGCTCGATCCGGCGGTCGAACTGTTTTCGGCAACGGGCGAAAGGAAATACCTCGAACTGGCCGAGCTGATTGTCCGCCAGGCGAGCGAAGCTCCCGCGCTCGAGTTGTTGCCGCAACTGCTCGCGGGCACGGACGCGGCGTTCGTCGCCACGGGCAAGGCCTACCAGCTGTGTTGGAATCTCGTCGGCCTCGCGAAGCTGCACCGCGCGACGGACGATCCGCGCTACCTGCAGGCGGTCGAAAAAATTTGGGCGAGCATCCGCGATCATCACCTCACGCTCGGCGGCGGCCCGTGGGGCGGCGTCGCGCACCGCTCGCGCGAGGTGTTCAACCCGCCCGGCGTCTTCAGCCCGCACGGCTATGTCGAGACGTGCTCCACGTTTTCTTGGATCCAACTCAACCGCGAACTCCTCGCGATCACCGGCGAGGCAAAATACGCCGACGAGATCGAAAAGTCCGCCTATAACGATCTCCTCGGCGCGCAGGCACCGGCGGGCGATAACTGGTGTTACTACTCGTTCCCGAATGGCCGCCGCGTGTTCACGACCTATTGGCGCTGCTGCAAATCGAGCGGACCGTGTGCGCTTGAGGAATTGCCCGCCGTCGCCTACGGCGTCACGGCCGACGGGGACATCGCGGTCAATCTCTACAGCCCGGGCCGTGCCGCGGTGCCGACGGAGAAAGCGGGGCTGGTAAACTTGGAGCAGCACACGCGCTACCCGTTCGACGGCGAGATTCGCCTCGTCGTGCGACCCGAACGCAGCGCGCAATTCGCCGTGCGCGTGCGCATCCCCGCGTGGGCGGACGGAGCGACAATCCTGGTGAACGGCATCGACGTGGGCGCGGCTGCGGTGCCGAATTCCTACGCGGTGCTCGATCGCGTGTGGCAGGCCGGCGATGTCGTCACGCTGAAATTTCCGATGTCGCCGCGCCTCCACCGGCGCACGAATCGCAACGTCCAGGAATCGCGCGCGCCGGATGGCTCCACGGTCGCGCAGGAAGTGCTCCGCTTTGATTACACCGCGATCACGCGCGGCCCGCTCGTGTATGCGACGACGCTGATCGACGGCTTCAAAACCGAGGAGACGATTCGTCTGCCCGCGGAAAGCGAATCGACCTTGCTTGAAGTCCTCGCGCCGGCGGCCGGAAGCGAGGCGCCTTCAGTGCACCTCAAGCTCGGCTACCGCGCGCCGCTCACGTTTGCGCCCTACTACGAAGCCGGCGGGCGCGAAGACGGAGCGTGGCGCCTGACGTGGTTGCAACTCGCGTCCGGCTAGGCGCGGGAACGGAGGAAGCGTCGCAGCTCTCGCAGCGCCGGCATCGCGGGCGCGGCGCCGGGCTTCGTGATCGACAGTGCCGCCACTGCGGTTCCGAGCCGCGCGGCTTCGACGATGTTTCCTTCGTGCCGCACGAGCCCGGCCGCAAATCCGCCGCAGAACGCGTCGCCTGCGCCTGTCGTGTCCACGACCGCGATGTCGCGATGCGCCGGCACGAACGCGTGGCCGGTCCGCTCCGAAATAAAACACCCGCGCGCGCCGAGCGTGACGATGAGCGTCGGCACGCCAAATTTCCTGCACAGCGCGTGCAACGCGTCGCCCTTCATCGCGTGCAGCGCGCGTTCGGAAAATCCGCGTCGCCGAATTCCGGGCAGCGTCCGCACGAGCGCGACGAACTCACTCTCGTTCGGGATGAGAATGTGCACGTGCTGCAACAATCGCGGATCGAAATCCGCGCGCATCGGCGCGGGATTCAGAATCGTCGTCACCCTCGCCGCGTACGCCACGCGCAGCACGTGCGCGGTCGTCGCGAGATTCGATTCCAACTGCGTGACGACCACTTTGGCGCGCGTCAGCAACGCCGCGGACACATCGCCTGGCGCGAGGTAATCGTTGGCGCCGGGCTCGATCACAATTTGATTTTCCCCGCGACGGTTCAGTGTGATCACTGCGGTGCCGGTGGGCCGGCCGGATTTTTGCGCGAGCCGGCAGCCGATTTTTTCGCGGCGATAGAACCCGTTTGCTTCCGCGGCGAAGGCATCGCGGCCCATCGCACCGACGAAACAAGTTGGCACGCCGAGACGCCCGCACGCGATCGCCTGATTGGAGCCCTTGCCGCCGAGACCGCTGCGCAGCCGGCCCACGATCGTCTGGCCGCTGCGCGGAAATTCGGCGCACACCAAGGTCAGATCGTGCATGATGCTGCCGACGATGACGACGTGGGGGGAAGAGGCCATGAAAGCGAAAAAGGCGGGCGCAGCGCGTCGGAGCAGTGAAACCGGCGCGCGCGGATGCAAACGTTTGCCTGCCCTTTCCGTCAAGCGAATCCTCCGGCGTGCAACTCGGGCCGTGTTGCGATTAGCACGATTTCCGAATCACGAGCTCGGGCAGGAGCTTCAGGCTCGTCATTGGCCGTGCCGGATCCTCGATGCGTTTCAGCAACAACTCCGCCGCGCATCGTCCCACCTCGTAAGCGGGCTGGCGCACGATGGTCAGCGGCGGGTTGAACACATCTGCGAGCGGCAGGTCGTCGAAGCCGACGATGCCGACTTGCTTGGGCACCTTCAGCCGGAGCGCGGCGATGGCTTCGAGCGCGCCGGCCATCATCAGGCCGTTGCACACAAACAGCGCCGTCGGTGGATTCGACAGCGCGAGCAGTTCGTGCGCGAGCAGGCGGCCGCTCTCCTGCTTGAAGTCGCCGAAGCGCACGAGGTCCGCTTTCACCGTGAGACTGGCCTGCGCGTGCGCGTCCTTGTAACCGCGATAGCGTTCGCGGCCCGTCGAGGAATCCGCCGGTCCGCCGATCAGGCCGATGCGCCGGTGGCCCTGCGCGATGATGTGTTCCACCGCCTTCAGCGCGCCCGTGTGGTTGTCCACCTCCACTTTGTCCAAATCGCCAGCGGACAAAATGCGATCGACGCACACGACCGGCGTGCCGTTGCGCACGACCTGCAGCACCGCCGGATCGTGCTCGTGAATCGGCGGCAGAATAATTCCGTCCACCGATTCCGCCTGCATCACGTCGAGGTAGAACCGCTCCTTCGCCTCGTCCTCATCGTAGTTGCAGAGCAGCACGGCGAAGTTGTTGCGATACGCCACGTCCTCGACGCCGCGCGCGAGATCGGCGAAGAAAATATTCTGGATGTTCGGGATGATCAGCCCGAGCAGATGGCTCGTGCCCTGACTGGTGCGGAGGCGGCGCGCCACGCGGTTCGGCTTGTAGCCGAGCTCGCGCATGGCCTTTTGCACTCGCGCCTGCGTCGCGGCGCCGATTTTGCCGGTCTGGTTGATCGTGCGCGAGACCGTCGAGATGTTCACCTTGGCCCGGCGGGCCACATCGACCAGACTGGAAATTTTCTTCATGGGGCGGCGCGGCCCGATTTGCATAGACAACGCAAAAATCGAAAGCAAACGTTTGCGCCGCCAAAGCGATAATTTCCCCGCCATGAGCAAACCCCAGCACGCTCCCGCCTCCCGCCCCGTCGATTTCCAGCTCTCGCACGCCCGCAACGGCCCCTACCTCCCGCTCCCGGTCGGCATGCCCGGCTGGCCGTTGCAGACCATCGGGCAGTGGCAGCAGGACGTGAACCGCTCGGCCGCGGTGTGGCGGCGCGACTACCGCGAGTGGCGTCAAGAGCACCTGATCCGCATGGGCTACGACGGCGCGATCTACGCGCGCCCGGAATTTCAGTGGGCGCAGTGCAACTTCGTCCACACGCAGATGATGGTCGAGGATCGGTTTTTCTACGATCCGGTCGCGGGGAAATATACGGTCGATAAATATCTCGACGACCTTGAGCGGCGCTACGGCGGCATCGACAGCGTGCTCATCTGGTATGTCTATCCGAACATCGGCATTGACGACCGCAACCAGACCGCGCTCGCGGGCGATCTCCCCGGCGGTCTTGAGGGTCTGAAGCAGGCGGTCGCGGATTTCCACCGGCGTGGCGTGCGCGTGTTCCTCCCGACCATGCCGTGGGACAACGGCACGCGGCCGACCGGCACGACCGACTGGGACGCCGTCGTGCGGCTGGCGAAGGAGGTCGGAGCCGACGGCGTGAACGGCGACACCTACAGCGGCGTGCCCCGCGCCTTTCTCGACGCCGCGGAAAAGATCGGTCACCCGCTCGTGTTCCAGCCGGAGGGCGTGCCGCTCGCCGACGAGGGCCTGATGTGGAATCTCCAGAGCTGGAGCAAGCGCGTGCCGACCGAGGGCGTGCCCGCCGTGAGCAAGTTGAAGTGGCTCGAGCCGCGCCACCTGATCAACATCGAGAATCGCTGGGCGCGCGACCGCACCGACGATTTCCATTTCATTTTCTTCAACGGCATCGGCTACGTCGCGTGGGAAAATGTCTGGGGCGTCTGGAACCAGTTCACGCCGCGCGCCGGCGAGACGCTGCGCCGTATCACGCACGTCTTCCGGCAGTTCGCCGACCTGCTCGTCAGCGCCGAGTGGGAGCCCTACGCGCACACGCTCCAGCCGGGCGTTTTTTCCACGATGTTTCCGGGCCGAGACACGACACTCTGGACGATCGTGAACCGCAACGAATACGACCTCGTCGGCGATCAACTCGTCGTCGCCCATGCCGCGGGCCGTCGCTACTACGATGCGTGGCAGGGCGCGGAGATTCAGCCGCGCATCGTCGATGGTCAGGCGACGCTCGCGTGCGCACTTGAAGCGCGGGGTTTCGGCGCGGTGCTCGCGTTCGAGCGCGGAGCGAATCCCGCCGGACTCGCGAAATTCCTGCAACTGCGGCGCAAGCTGACCGCGAAACCGCTCGGAAATTTTTCCAACGTTTGGGAATCGCTCCCGCAACAGCTCGTCCCCATCGCCCCGACGAAGCCGAAGGCGAAGGTGTCTGCCGGCATGGTGAAGATTCCCGCCGGCACGTTCGAGTTCAAGGTCACCGGCATCGAGATCGAAGGCTACTCGTGGGCCGGGCTAGACGTGCAATACCCGTGGGAAAATTCCCCGCGTCGCTCGCACCTGCACCGCATGGCGATGAAGCCGTTTCACATCGATCGCTACCCGGTCACCAACTCGGATTTCAAAAAATTTCTCGCCGCCACACGCTATCATCCGAAGGACGTTCACCATTTTCTCCGCGACTGGAAAGACGGCGCGCCACCGCGCGGCTGGGAGAAGAAACCCGTCACGTGGGTCTCGCTCGAGGATGCGCGCGCCTACGCCGCGTGGGCCGGCAAACGGCTGCCGCACGAGTGGGAATGGCAGTATGCCGCGCAGGGCCGCGACGGCCGCCTCTACCCGTGGGGCAACGAGTGGAATCCCGCCGCGATGCCCGCGCCTAATACCGGCCGCACGCTCCTCCCTCCCGACGACGTCGATGCGCACCCCGCGGGCGCGAGTCCGTTCGGCGTGAGGGATCTCGTCGGCAACGTCTGGCAGTGGACGGACGAGTTCACCGACGATCACACGCGCGCCGCGATCCTGCGCGGCGGCAGCGCCTACCGGCCGCAGACCTCGCACTGGTATTTTCCGCAGGCTTGGCAACTCGATCAGCACGGCAAATATCTGCTCATGGCCCCGTGCAAGGATCGCAGCGGCATGCTTGGCTTCCGCTGCGTCGTCGATGCTTCGTGACGTGAAACCATGACGCCGCTTCTCCGCAGCAAACTCTTCGTGCCGGGCACGCGCCCGGAATTTTTCGCGAAGGCGCTCGCTGGCGACGCCGACGGCATCTCCTTCGATCTCGAGGACGCCGTCGCCGAGGAGCGCAAGGCCGAGGCGCGCGAACTCGTCGGCCGCGCACTCGCCTCGCCCGCGTTCGCCACGTCGCGAAAAATTCTGATCGTGCGCGTCAACGCCATCGACTCTCCGCATTTCGCCGCCGACCTCGCAACCGTCGTCGTGCCGCGCCTCGATTTCCTCAACGTGCCGAAGGTCGAGTCGGCCGACGACATCCGTGTCGTCGCCGCCGCGCTCGCGCCGCTCGAAGCCGCGCGCGACCTCGCGTCGCCGATCCGGATTCTCGCCAACATCGAATCGCCGCGCGGCCTCCGCGCCGCCGGTGAGATCGCGCGCGCCGATCCGCGCGTCGCGGGTTTGCAGCTCGGTCTCGGCGATCTCTTCGAGCCGCTCGGCATCGACCGCATGGATGCGGCGGCCGTGCACCACGTGCAGCTCGCCGTGCGCCTCGCCGCGGGCGAGGCGGGCCTTTGGGCCTGCGACACCGGCTTCGGCGCGGTGAAGGATGCCGAGGGCTACCGCCGCGAGGCGCTGGCCGCGAAGCGCCTCGGTTTCCTCGGGAAAACCTGCCTGCACCCGAGTCAAATCGCGCTCGCGAACGACGTCTTTCGCCCGAGCGCCGACGATCTCGCGCAGGCGCACCGCATTGTCGCCGCCGCGCGCGACGCGAAGGCCAAGGGCCTCGGTGCGTTTCTCGTCGATGGCAAAATGATCGACCCGCCGTTCCTGCGCCGCGCCGAGGCGCTCGCCGCGATCGCACCGGCGCCGTGATGAGTGGCTGCGCGCCGCGAAAATATTCCCGATGCCGCCCTCGCAATTGAAACAACGCGACTACACGCCGGCCGCGCGCGGCCCGCTCACCGGCCTGCGCGTGCTCGATCTCTCGCGGCTCTTCGCGGGCAATGTCCTCACCCAAATCCTCGGCGATTTCGGCGCCGAGGTGATCAAGGTCGAGCCGCCCGGCGGCGACTCGCTCCGCGACTGGCAGACGGCGGGCGTGTCGACGCATTGGAAAATTTATTCCCGCAACAAAAAGAGCCTCTGCCTCGAGTTGCGCCGGCCCGAGGCGCGCGAGCTGTTGCTCCGGCTGCTGCCGAGTGCGGCGATTTTCATCGAGAGCTTCCGCCCCGGCGTGCTCGAAAAAATGGGCCTCGGCCCCGACGTCCTTCACCAGCACAACCCGCGCCTCGTGATCGCGCGCATCTCCGGCTGGGGTCAGGACGGCCCGTATGCGCAGCGCCCCGGCTTTGGCACGGTGATCGAGGGTGCGTCCGGTTTCGCTGCGATCAACGGCTTCGCCGATCGCGAGCCCGTGCTCCCGCCGATGTATCTCGCCGACGGTGTGGCGGGACTCTACGGCGCATCGGCCGTGATGATCGCGTTGCGCGAGGTGGAGCACAACGGCGGCCGCGGCCAGGTCATCGATCTCCCGCTGCTCGATCCGCTCTTCGCGATCCTCAGCCCGCAGGCCGCGAACTATCGGCTCACAGGCAAAACAAAAAAACGCACCGGCAGTCGCTCCGGGAATTCCGCGCCGCGCAACACCTACCTCTGTAGTGACGGCCGCTACGTCGCCGTCTCGGGCTCGACGCAAAAAATGGCCGAGCGCCTCTTCCGCGCCATCGGCCGCGCGGACCTGATCGACGACCCGCGCTACCGCACCAACGCCGCGCGGCTCCAGCACGCCGCCGACCTCGATGCGATCATCGGCGCGTTCATCGCCGCGCGCACGCAGGCGGAGAACGTCGCGTTCTTCGAGCACGCCGAGGTGACCGTCGGCCCCATCAACGACATCGCGCAAATCCTCGCCGATCCGCACGTGATCGCGCGCGAGGTCGTCGCCGACTATCCCGACGCCGAGATCGGCGCGCTCCCGATGCACCACGTCGTCCCGCGCCTGGCCGGCACCCCCGGCTCGATCCGCACGCCCGCCCCGCGCCTCGGCGAGCACAACCGCGCGATCCTCGGTGAACTCGGCCTCGACGAGTCAGCCTGTGCAAAACTGATCGCCGACGGCATCGTGGTGGAGGACACTTTGCGGACGGAGAAAACGCAGAGTGGGTTTTAGATCCGCGGACTGCGGGGCGTTGCGGAGTCCGCGCCCTGACTCGGGAACCGCTGGCTCAGGCGTATTTGTAGCCGAGCTTCGAGACGTCCTGCACGCTCGCGACGGTGACGCCGAAGAGCGGCAACGGTTGGAGCACGTCGCCGGGGTTGGGCGGTCCGGCTTTTTTATGGGTGCGCTGCCACGTGGCCCAAATGCGGTCGATGTTGGCGTGGTGAAGCCAAAAGAGCGGGTCGCTGGGTGAGGAAGCCCCGGCCAAGTCGCCGCCGACGGCCATATGCACTCCGCCGTGGATCGCCCCTTCCAATACCCGCTGGAATGTTTTGAAGGTGGCGATGCCGTCCAACGCGGCCAGGTCGGCGGGCGAGGCCAGTTGATTCGGATTCCATTTGCCGCGGGTCACGCCCCAGCTCTTCAAAAGTTTCTTGTCCTGCAGTGCCGCCGGAATGGCGCGGTCGGCCACGGCGTTCCAATACGGGATGTAGAGCTCGGGGTGAATCGCCTGGAGGCGCTGCTCCATTTTGAGGACGAACCGGCGGTGCCACGAAAGGAAGTTGTAGCCCTCCATCACCATCCCGCCCGCCATGCGCATGGTGTGCACGTGCCAGTCCATGCCCTCCGAGCCCATGGCCTGCACATGCAATTTGACGAAATCGCGGTAGGCCGGCGCGGGGACACCGATGCCGTGGGTCTTGTTGATCGCGTCGATGAACTTGTCCCAGGGGAATGCCGGCGTGTTTTGGTTGTTGCGAATCGTCATGGTGGGGAGCGAAGGAGGCGTTTGAGGTGCCGGAGTTCTGCGACACTCCAGCTCTCTGCCGGGCCTTTATCCATTCTTATCTCGCGAATCGCCGCGGCGATTCGCAGTTCGCATCGCTGGAAAATCGCATTGACCGTTCTTCGCTCGCGCTCAGCTTGTATCCTCCGGTGCGTGCGCCCCTTCTTACCTCGGTTTCCGACTTGCTCCGCGTTTGCTTGGCGCGGGCGTTCTGTTTGTTTTTGCCACTGGCGGTTTTCGCCGCCGCGCCGCCGAAGAAGGAAGAGGTCGTCGATCCGAATGCACCGATTAGTTACTGGAGGCAGATTCGGCCGGTGTTTCAGGCCAATTGCCTAGGCTGCCACCAGCCCGCCCGCGACAAAGGCGGCTATGTGATGACCGATTTCGCGCGGCTGCTTGCGGGTGGCGATAGCGGCGACAAGGCCGTCGTGCCGGGCAAACCCGACGCCAGCCTCCTTATCGCGTCGATCACGGTGAAGGACGGTGAGGCCGAGATGCCAAAAAACAAATCGTCGCTTGCGGCCGAAGACGTCGCGCTTATCGCAAAATGGATCGCGCAGGGCGCGACGGACGACACGCCGAAGAACGCCGTGCAGCATTTCGACGCCGACCATCCGCCAATCTACCAGCGGCCGCCCGTGGTCACGTCGCTTGATTTTTCGCCCGATGGAAAGCTCCTCGCGGTTGCCGGGTTTCACGAGGTGCTGCTGCATCACGCCGACGGCTCGGGGATCGTGGCGCGACTGATCGGGCTTTCGGAGCGGATTGAGTCGGTGCGGTTTTCGCCCGACGGCACGCGGCTTGCGGTCGCGGGCGGACTGCCGGCGCGGATGGGCGAGGTGCAGATTTGGAATGTGGAAAAGCGCGCCCTCGTTGTCTCCGTGCCCGTCGGCTACGACACCGTGTATGGCGTGAGCTGGTCGCCCGACGGCAAGCTGGTCGCCTTCGGTTGCCCCGACAACAACGTGCGCGCGATTGCCGCGGCCACGGGCGAGTTCGTGCTGCAGCAGGGTTCGCACAACGACTGGGTGCTCGACACCGTTTTTAGCAACGATGGTTCGCATCTCATCTCGGTCGGCCGCGACATGAGCACGAAGCTCACCGAAGTCGAGACGCAGCGCTTCGTGGACAACATCAGCTCGATCACGCCAGGTGCGCTGCGCGGCGGACTCCATGCGGTCGCGCGTCGGCCCGGTCGCGACGAGGTGCTCATCGGCGGCGCCGACGGCGTGCCGCAGGTTTACCAAGTCTTCCGCCAGACGAAGCGCCGCATCGGCGACAACGCGAACCTCCTCCGCAAATTCCCCGCGATGGAGGGCCGCATCTTCGCCGTCGACTACAGCCGCGACGGCAAACTCATCGCCGCGGGCAGCAGCTACAACGGCCACGGCGCCGTCCGCCTCTACACCGGCGAATTCGACTCCACGATTCCCGACCTGCTGCTGAAGGCCTACGCCGACAAAGTCGCGAGCAGCTACTCGAAGGAGGAGAAGGCCGAGATCGAGCGCTTCACGACGGCCGAGGTGAAACAGCTTTCCGAGGTGAAGATGCCCGGCGGCATCTACGCGCTGGCCTTCGCACCCGACAGCCGGACCCTCGCCGCCGCCGGTGAAGACGGTCGCGTGCGTCTGATCAACACCGCCGATGGTGGGATCGCGAACGAGTTCGTGCCCGTGCCGCTCGGTGGTAGGGCGGACTTTAGTCCGCCTTCGACACGCGCCAAGGCGGACTGAAGTCCGTCCTACTTCTAAGCAATTTTCCGCATCACGACGCGCGCCTTCGCCAATTTCGCCATGTATTTCTCTCGCCCTGTGGTCCGCTCGCTTTCGCTCGGCACCGCGTTGCTCGCGACGATCATTTCCGCGAATTTTGCCCGCGCCGCGATGGCACCCGCGCCTGCGATGTCGTTCGTCGCGCCCGAGGCGCTGCCCGCGGGCGCGACGATCGCTTCGCTCGAAGTCGCCCCCGCTGCGATCAAACTGCAGGGCGCGTTCGACGCGGTGCAGTTGCTCGTGACCGCGACGTTTGCGGACGGGGGAAAAATGGATGTCACGCGGCTCGCCACCTACGAGCTTTCGTCGGTCGGGGCCGTGACGGCCGCAGGGCAGGTGAGTTCGGTCGCCAATGGTAAAACTCAGCTCACGGTCAAACTCGCGGGCAAAACCGCGAAGGCCCCGCTCGAAGTCGTCGCCTACGATCCGAACCAGAAGGTCGATTTCATCCGCGACGTGAATCCCGTGATCGCGCAGCTCGGCTGTAGCGCCGGCGCGTGCCACGGCGCGAAGGATGGCAAGGCCGGTTTCAAGCTTTCGCTCCGCGGCTACGATCCCATCTACGACGTGCGCTCGCTCGTCGATGACCACGCGGGTCGCCGCGTGAATTTCGCCTCGCCCGACGATTCGCTGATGCTGCTCAAGGCCACCGGCGCCGTGCCGCACGAGGGCGGGCAGCGGACGAAGTTCGACGACAAATATTACCGCATCCTCCGCGCGTGGATCGCCGATGGCGCGAAGCTCGACCTCGCGGCGGCGCGCGTCACGAAAATCGAGGTCACGCCGCAGAATCCCGTTTTGCAGGCCGTCGGGGCGAAGCAGCAGATGCGTATCATCGCCACGTATGCCGACGGCCGGCAGCGCGACGTGACGGCCGAGGGTTTCATCGAGTCGGGCAATCAGGATGTCGCCACGACCGAGCGCGGCGGACTCGTCAGCACCAGCCGCCGCGGCGAGGCACCGGTCCTCGCGCGTTACGAGGGCAACTACGCCGCGACGACCGTCACCGTCATGGGCGATCGCTCGGGCTTCACGTGGAGCGAGCCGGAGAAGTGGAACAAGATCGATGAGTTGGTCGCGGCCAAGTGGCAGCGCATGAAAATCCTCCCGTCGGGCCTGTGCAGCGACGAGGATTTTCTCCGCCGCGTCTATCTCGATCTCACTGGCCTGCCGCCGAGCGCGCCTGAGGTGCGCGAGTTTCTTGCCGATGCGAGTCCGACCCGCGTGAAACGCGACGCCGTGATCGACCGCCTGATCGGTTCGCCGGACTACGTCGATCACTGGGCGAACAAGTGGGCCGATCTGCTCCAGGTGAACCGCAAGTTCCTCGGCGAGGAGGGCGCGAAACTTTTCCGCGAATGGATTCGCACGGAGATCGCGGCCAACACGCCCTACGATCAGTTCGCCAAAAAAATTCTCACCGCGACCGGCTCGAACCGCGAGAATCCCGCGGCGAGTTATTTCAAAGTCCTCCGCACGCCGGCGGAGACGATGGAGAACACCACGCACCTCTTCCTCGCCACGCGCTTCAACTGCAACAAGTGCCACGACCATCCCTTCGAGCGCTGGACGCAGGATCAATATTACCAGCTCTCCGCGTTCTTCGCGCAGGTGGACCTGAAAAAGGATCCCGAGAGCGGCAACAAGACGATCGGCGGCACGGCGGTCGAGGGCGCGAAGCCGCTCTACGAGATCGCCTACGACAAGCCCGAGGGCGAGGTGAAGCACGACCGCACCGGGCAAATCACACCGCCGGAATTTCCGTATCTCGCGAAGCCGGTCGCCTTCGGCAAGCTCTCTGCGGTCGCTGCCGAAATCGAAAATACAAAATCGAAAATCCAAAATCCCGCCACTCGCCGCGAGAAACTCGCCGAGTGGATGACCTCGCCCGACAACCGCTACTTCGCGCTCAGCTACGTGAACCGCATGTGGGGTTACATGATGGGTGTCGGTCTCATCGATCCGCTCGACGACATCCGCGCGGGCAATCCGCCCTCGAATCCCGAGCTGCTCGCGTGGCTCACGCAGGATTTTGTGCAGGGCGGTTTCGACGTGCGCCGGCTCCAGCGCACGATTGTGCAGTCGCGCACCTACCAACTCGCGCTCGCGACGAACCGCTGGAACTCCGACGACCGCACCAACTACTCGCACGCGATGGCGCGCCGCCTGCCGGCCGAGGTTTTATTCGACTCCGTGCTCCGCGTCACGGGCTCGATTCCAAATTTCCCCGGCGCGAAACCCGGCGTGCGTGCCGCGCAGCTGCCCGATTCCGCGGTCGATGTGCCCGGCGGCCTGCTCGCGAGCCTCGGCCGTCCTGTGCGCGAGTCTGCCTGCGAGTGCGAACGCAACGGCGATCTCGGCCTCGGCTCGATCATGGCGCTCCTCAGCGGCCCCGCTGTCTCCGGCGCGATCAACGATCCGAAGAACGAATTGGCGAAGCTCACGGCGGAAATCACCGACGACCGGAAGCTCGTGGACGAGATTTTCCTCCGCACGCTCAACCGCCACGCCGCCGCGAAGGAGATCGATTCGACGCTTGAGTCATGGAAAACCATCGGCACGCAAAACGTGAGTCTCGCCGCCGAGCTCGCGCAGCGGGAGGCGTGGTGGACGCCCGTTTACGCGGAGAAGCAACAGGCGCGTGACACCGCCATTGCCGCTGCGAAGTCCGCCGTCGGCGCCCGCATCAGCGAGATCGCGTCACAGGTCGCCGAGGCCACGCAGAAGCGGGAGGAAAAAATCGCCGCCGAGACCAAGACGCTGGCCGCCTACCAGGAGACGCTCGCCCCGAAAATCGCCGTATGGGAAGCGAGCCTCGACGACGCGCGCCTCGGCACCGCGTGGACTTTGCTGGAAGCCAAGACCGCCAACGCCACCAACCTCAACAAACTCACCAAGCAGCCCGACGGCTCCTACCTCGCCTCCGGCCCGGCCTCGAATTTCCTCAACTACGATCTCGCCGTGGAGACCAGCCTCGCGGGCATCACCGGCGTGATGATCGAGGTGCTGCCCGACGACAGCCTGCCGGCTTTCGGCCCCGGGCGCATGGCGGGAAATTTCGTGCTCACGAAATTCTCCCTCCGCTGGAGCGACAAGGCCGGCAAGCGCAACCAGACCGAGGCCAGGCTCACCGACGCGCGCGCGGATTTTTCCCAGAAAAATTTTGAGGTGAAGACCGTCATCGCGACCAAGGAAGACGGCGCGAAGGACGGCTGGGCGGTGTCCCCGAAATTCGGCGAGCCGCACTCGGCGCGCTTCTCGCTCGCCGAGCCCATCGGCAGCGCCGAGGGCGCGACGCTGAATTTCCAGCTCATGCACCAGTATCGCGAGGGCTTCGGCATCGGCCGCTTCCGGCTCTGGGCGACGACCTCGGCCGCACCCCTTGAGCCGGGCCTGCCCGAGGCCGTGGTGGCTGCGTTGAAAACGCCCGCAGTCGAGCGCGCGGCGGAGCAGCGCGAGACGATTGCCGTCCATTACCGCAGCATCGACACCGGCCTGCTCAAGAAACAGCAGGCGCTCGCGAAGGCCAAATTCCCCGTGCCCGAGGACCCGCAACTAAAGCAGTTCAAAACCGCCCTCGCCACCGCCGAACTCCCGGTGCCCCTCGATCCCAAGCTCGCGCAACTCCGCGCCGACGCCGCGCTGAGCACGAATCAGCTCACCGACCAACGGCTCACCGGCGCGCAAGACCTCGCGTGGGCGATCATCAACAACCCGGCGTTTTTGTTTAACCGCTGACTCGGCACCATGACCTCAACCCTGTTTGTCATTTTGAGCGGAGCAAAGAATCCAGCAGGACTTTCGACGCGCTTTGCGGCTTCGTATATCCAAGTGGATTCTTCGCTCCGCTCAGAATGACAGAGAGTTTTTCGTTCCATCTTTCCGCCTCCGGCGTTTTTCACCCTCCCGTTTTTTCCGGTTTCCCAAACTTCCCACTCTCATGATCCGACTCCCCGGTGGACTCAATACCGACCTCTGCGACACCCACGCGAAGATGACGCGCCGCGATCTGTTGCGGCTCGGCGGCTCCAGCATCCTCGGCCTCTCGCTCGGCCAGATGCTCAACCTCAAAGCCACGGCCGCCACCGCACCCGCGTCCGCCGCGCGCGGCGTGCCCGGCTGGGGCAAGGCCAAGAGCGTCATCATGGTTTATCTCCAGGGCGGGCCGTCGCATCTCGATCTCTGGGACCCGAAGGAAAACGTGCCCGACAAGATCCGTAGCGCGTTCTCGACGATCCCGACGAAAATTCCCGGCACGCATTTCACCGAGGTCCTGCCGCAGCTCGCGAAGGTGAACGACAAGTTCACCATGATCCGCTCGATGAGCTACACGCCCAACGGGCTCTTCAACCACACCGCCGCGATCTACCAAATCATGACCGGCTACACGACCGACAAGGTCAGCCCGTCCGGCCAGCTCGAGCCGCCGAACGCGAAGGATTTTCCCAACTTCGGCTCCAACATCGTGCGCCTTAAGCCGGTCGATACGCCGATGCTGCCGTTCGTGATGCTCCCGCGGCCGTTGCAGGAATCGAATGTCGTCGGGAAGGGCGGCTCCGCCGGTTTTCTCGGCAAGGGCTTCGATCCCTACACGCTTTTCCCCGAGGGCGATGACCTCGACATGACGAAGATGGATCGGCTCAAGACCGACGATCTCAAACTCCCGCAGGAAGTCTTCGCCATGCGGCTTGAGCGCCGCGCGCGCCTGCGCGAGCAGATCGAGGCCGCGATGCCGGACATCGAGAAGGCCACCGCGAACTACAACCTCGACGAATATTACCAGCGCGCGCTCAACCTCATCGTCTCCGGCCGCGCGCGCGAAGCCTTCGATCTCGCCGCCGAGGGCGAGAAGCTCCGCGATCGTTATGGCCGCAACACGTTCGGGCAGTCGCTGCTCCTCGCGCGCCGGCTCGTCGAGGCGGGCACGCGGGTCGTTGAGGTCATCTGGCCCAAGGTCGCCAACTCCGACAACCACTCGTGGGATCACCACGTCGGGCTCACCGAGCGCATGAAGGGCAAGTCCGCCCCGATGCTCGATCAGGGCCTGAGCGCGCTCTTCGAGGACCTCGATCAGCGCGGCCTCCTCAGCGAGACGCTCGTCATGTGCCTCGGCGAATTCGGCCGCAGCCCCGAGCGCGGTGTGAGCACCTCCGGTAACAACAACAGCGCCGACGGCCGCGACCACTGGCCGTATTGCTACACGAGCATCGTCGCCGGCGCCGGCATCAAGCGCGGCTACGTCCACGGCGAGTCCGACAAAACCGCGTCGAGCCCCGCGAAGGATCCGGTGCATCCCACCGAGTTGCTCGCGACGATCTACCACGCCTTCGGCATCGACCCCGACACCATCGTTTACAATCACCTCAACCAACCCCGCGAGCTGGTGAAGGCGAAGGCGGTGACGAAGTTGTTTGGGTGAGTGAGGTTTACTGGAATAAATCCTGCGGCGAGACATAGTTCTCAGCCGTAACGACCCAGTAGCGCCGTTTCCGTCCATTGGACTCAGGGTCGTCGATCATCCCTTCAAAAATTCCGCCGCACGCCTCGATCACTTTTCGCGAGCCGATGTTGTGCTCGTCGCATGTGATCAAGGCTCGTCGGATTCCGAGACCGGCGCAAAGGGGGAGTGCGTTACGCAGCATATCGGTGGCGTAGCCCTGGCGGCGTTGCGAGGGGATGACGCCGTAGCCGATGTGGCCGCCGACTTTCGCGAGGAAGTCATTCAGTAAATGTCGGAGCGAGATTCGTCCCACCACCGCACCGTCGACGATACCGACAAAGTAGGTGTTCGGCACGAAGTGCGCGGGCACATCGATGCCATGTGAGCATCGCTCCAGCTGCCTCACGTAATTGGCGAAAACAGTGCTATGGCTGAAATCAAATGCGAACTGCCACGGCGGAGTTTCGCGTGCGAATTCCGCGACGGCTTTTCGGAACGACGCTTCGTCCCCAACCCGAAGGGTTCGCAATTGCAGCCGAGGGAGACTCATTTTCCAGTCGAGTTCATCACGCGATGTCAGGGTGGAGCCGATTTTCGCGCAAGGCCGTTGTTGGCGGGCAGGGTGAGGAAGGCGAGTTTGTTGCGGCATCGATCTTTGGCCACCTTCACCCTTTACCCTGCCCACATCTCCCGTTTCGCTCCGATCTCACCTCCCCATGAAATCCCACCTCTTCGCCCTCGCCGTCTTTGCCCTCGCGCTCTCGCCCCTCCGCGCCGCAACCGATCCCGCCGCCGCGTGGCGCGCGGCCGACGATGCGCGCGTCGCCGCCATGATCTCCGCCGATCCGGCAAAGCTCGCTGCGGCGTTTTCCGACGACCTGATCTACGTGCACTCCAACGGCAAGGTGGACACCAAGGCCACGTTTGCGCCCGCGATTGCGTCGGGTAAATCGGCCTACCACTCCGTCACCTACGAGCAGCGCGATTTCCGCGAGGTCGCGGCCGGCCTCGTGCTGATGACGGCGCGCTGCCGCGTGCAGCTGGGAAAAACCGCGCCGTTCAACGAACTCTATCTCAGCGTGCTCGCCGCGTATCGTCTGGAAAAAGGCGCGTGGCGCTTCCTCGCTTGGCAGTCGTGCAAACTTGATACCGCGGCGACGGCTGCGCCCGCGGCCAAGAAATGATCGGCGTTCTATCTCGGCGTTACTTCCGTCTTCCATTCACTACTTTCCTTTCCCCATGAAAAACCTCCTCCGCTCCGCCATTCTCTTCGCTCCGCTCGCGCTCGCGTTTGCCGTTGCTCCGGCCGCCGCTGCCGATGTCGGCACCGGTGCCTCGTTCAAGGGCCCGGTCGGCCTCCAGCTTTATTCGCTGCGCGCGCAGTTCACCGCCAACGGTGTGCCCAAGACGCTCGATACGGTGAAGGGCTTCGGCATCAAATACGCCGAGCTCGCCGGCACCTACAATCTCCCGCCCGAGCAGCTGCTCAAGCTCCTCGCCGAGCGCGGCATCAAGGCCGTGAGCGGCCACTTTCCCTACAAGCGTTTCAAGGACGAGCCCGAGAAGGTCGCCGCCGAGGCGAAGGCGCTCGGGCTCGAATTCGCCGGCTGCGCGTGGGCCGACCACAAGGCGCCGCTCGACGAACCGCAGGCGCGCGAGATCGTCGCGACGTTTAACAAGGCCGGCGAAGTCCTCGCGAAACACGGGCTGAAGTTTTTCTACCACTGCCATGGCTTCGAGTTTCAGCCGCATGCCGGCGGCACGCTGATGGATTTTCTCATCAAGGAAACGAATCCGAAAACCGTGAGCTTCGAGATGGACATCCTCTGGGTCGTCTTCCCCGGCCAAGATCCGGCGAAGCTCCTCGCGCAGTATCCCGACCGTTGGAAACTGATCCACCTGAAGGATCTGAAGAAGGGCGTCGCGACGGGTTTCCTTACCGGCAAGACCGACGTGGCCAACGATGTCGCCATCGGCACCGGCCAGATGAACTGGCCCTCGATTCTCGCCGCCGCGAAAAAAGCCGGCGTGAAATATTATTTCATCGAGGACGAGTCGCCCTCCTCCGAGGCGCAGATTCCGCAGAGCCTGAAGTTTCTCTCGCAGGTGAAATTTTGAGCGGCCCGCAACGTGGCTGAGGCGTCCCGCCTCGGCTGAGAGGGCGTCGAAAAAAAAGGTCTGTCATTCTGAGCGGAGCGAAGAATCCACTGGGATCAACGCGGCGTTTTCAGAGGTGCGAATGTCCTGCTGGATTCTTCGCTGCGCTCAGAATGACAAGCATGGGCCCCTTTTCGACTCGCGCTGAGAGAACAGCGGCCAAACTGTCGTTCCGACGCGGGTATGCTCATCGTTGATGCGCTTCCCGCCCAGCGGAGCGCGCCCCGAATTATCCCTCGCCCGGCGCGTCCGAAGTCATTTTTATTTTCATGCTCACGCGCGTCCGCCTACCAGGACGGGTGTTGAGCGGTTCCGTCGATCAACCCCACCACGCTTGGCAAATTTCAACTCCGCTCCCGATGAAAGCTGATTTGCTTCCCCTGATCGTGCGCCGTGCGTTGAGCCTCTTTGTCTGGCTTGCGGTGCTCACCTTGTCGTCGCTCGTGGCAAGCGCCGCCGACGCCACCGCCACGATCGTCGGCCGCGTCTTCAATCCCGCCACGCAGGAATACGTCCGCAACGTCGAGGTCGTCGTCGTCGGCTCGAATTTCTCCACCTACTCTGCGGACGACGGCTCGTTCTCCCTCGGTGGCGTGCCTGCGGGGGCCGTGACGCTCCGCGTCACCTACACCGGCTACGAGCCGATCTCCGCGCAGCTCCAACTCGCACCGGGCGCGACGGCGACGCGAGATTTCGAGCTGACGCCCGCGCTCGGCAACATCGGTGCGGCGAACTCCGTCGCCGCGAAAAACACCAGCGCCATCGTGAAGCTCGAGCAATTCGTCGTCTCCTCCGAGCGCGAGGGCAACGCCAAGGCTGTGATGGAGCAGCGCGCCGCCGTGAACGTGAAGAACGTGATCGCCGCCGACAACTTTGGCGACATCACCAACGGCAACGTCGGCGAGTTCATGAAGTATATGCCCGGCGTCGTCATCGACTACAACCAGTCCGACGCCCGCGCCGTCCGCATCGGCGGCCTCGATCCCAAATACGTCGGCGTCTCTGTCGACGGCATGAGGATGGCCAGCGCCGCCTCGGCCGGCTTCGGCGGCGATTCGCGGCAGTTCGAGTTCGAGCAGGCGAGCATCAACAGCGTCGAGGCCATCGAGGTGAACAAGACCCTCACCGCGCGCATGGATGCCGACGCGCCCGCCGGCTCGATCAACCTCCGCACGCGCTCCGCGTTCGACCGCAAGGGCCGCGAGATCGTCGCGCAGTTCACCGTGTCGGCCAACGAATACAATATGACCCTCAAGCGCGTGCCGTCGCCGACCAACGCCCTCCGCCGCGTCGCGTTTCCCGGCGGCACGCTGAGCTACTCGGATGTCTTTGGCGGCCGCCTCGGCGTGCAGCTCAATGTCGGCACCTCCACGATCTACGGCGAACAGGAGCAGGTCACGCACGCCTACGATTTTTCCAACGCCGCGCGCGGCCCCGTCATTACCGGCCTCACGTTCAAGGATGCGCCGAAGGTCATCGAGCGCGAGTCCGTCGGCGCCAACCTCGACTACAAAATCACGCCACACCTCATCGCCTCCGTGCGCATCAGCGGCTCGCACCTCAGCGACGAGTTCGTCGCGCGCAACATCAGCTTCACGTCCAACCTCGCGCAGATCGATCCCTCCTCCACGCTCACGCGGATAGTCGCGAACTCCGCCGCCAACGCCAACACGCGCCTCGAAACCGCCGGCAACCACCGCAACAAGCGCAACGACACCGCCACCTACTCCGGCAAGCTCGAGTGGCAGCGCGGCGATCTCACGCTCACCGGCGGCGGCGGGTATTCGCGCAGTCGCACGCACTACGAGGATTTGCGGCAGGGATATTTCCAGAGCGTCAATCTCCGCCTCACGCGCATCAGTTGGCTGGCCGAGCGCCCGAACACCCACTCCTCCGAGTGGACCGTCTCGCAGCTCTCCGGCCGCCCGTGGGGCGACATCGCGAACTGGGGTCGCGACGATCTCAACGCCAACAACGTCATCTCCAGCGCACGCTCCGGCCAGAGTCAGGTGTTCACCGGCTACCTTGACGCCAAGCGCACAATCACGCTCGCGGGCCAGCCGGTGCTCTTCGTTGCGGGCGTGAAGTCACGCCTCACCACGTTTGGCAACACGTGGGGCGGCACGCAGCGTTGGACCTTCGTCGGCCCGCGCGGCACGCTCGCCGCGCAAACCGATCCCTCCACCGTCGTCATCGACGAAGACCGCCACCACTTCGATCCCAAGCAGGGTGGCAACATCGCCTCGCTGTATCTCCCGTGGCCCGACTCCAACGCGATGGCCTCGCTCTTCCAGAAATCGCCCGAGCAATTCGTCCCCGACACCGTCACGAATTTCACCAACGCCTTCATCACGCCGCGCTCGGTGCAGGAGCAGGTGGACGCCGGTTATGTCGAGGCCAACACGCGCTGGCGCGATTTCCGTTTCAACCTCGGCGTGCGCCAGGAGCGCTCGCGCACCATCGGTCGCACGATGGATGTCTTGCCCGCCGCCGGCGTGCGCGCCGCCGGCTACACCGCCGGCACGATTCCCTACGTCGTCTACCAATATCGCAACGGCGCGCGCCCCGCCACCTACGGCAGCTACGACAACACGTTTTTCAGCGGTGGCGTGAAATACAACGTCACGCCGAGCCTCGTCCTCCAAGCCGCCGCCTCGCAGTCCATCGGCCGCCCCAACTACGACAGCATCGCCGGCATCATCTCGATCAACGAGGCGACGCAAAGCGTCACGCTGCCCAACGCCAAGCTGAAGCCCGAGACCTCCGACAAATTTTTCCTGAGCGCCCAGTATTACCTCGAACCTGCCGGCACGATCACCGTCTCCGGCTACCGGCTCTTCGTGAAAAATCTCGGCACGCTCAGCGCACCCGTCTCCGCCGCCGAGGCCGGCTACGACGACGATCCCGAGTTCACCGGCTACAAATTTTTCCGCGCCACCAACGCCGACACCACGCGCCGCATCCAGGGCGTCGATGTGGAATACAGCCAGCAGCTCGTGTTTCTCCCCGGCTGGCTGCGCGGCTTCAGCGTCTTCGGCTCCGTCTCGCACACCGTGCCCGACGTGAAGCTCGTGAACATCAATTCCAAGTCCGCCAACGGCGGCCTGCGCTACGGCAACTCGCGCTTCAATTCGCAGCTCCGCTTCACGTGGACGGCCGCACGCGCCACCGCGCTTGGCGTGAATTCGACCTGGGAGCGCGAGCGCCTGATGTTCGACTACAGCGGCGGTTTCAAACTCAACCGCACCTACGAACTCACGCTCAGTTGCCGCAACGTCCTCAACCAAGCCCTCGAGACCTACATCAACGCCCCCGGCACGATCGCCTACAAAGACAACTTCGGCGCTGTCTGGACCCTCGGCGTGCGCGGGCGGTTCTGAGCCGGACATTTTTCCGCCTATGCTCCGTCATCTATTCTCCGCCTCTTTCATCGTCGTATCAGCCCTCGCCGCCGACCGCCCCAACATCCTCTGGATCTCCAGCGAGGACCACGGCACGCAGATGGGATGTTACGGCGACACCTACGCGACGACGCCTAACATCGACCAGTTCGCGCAGCGCGCGCTGCGCTACACGCACGCGTGGGCGGCCGCGCCGGTCTGCGCGCCCACGCGCACCACGATCATATCCGGCATCCACGCGCCGTCTTCCGGCAGCGATCACATGCGCAGCCTCGTCGCGTATCCCGCCGGCCAAAAAATGTTCCCGCAGCTCCTGCGCGAGGCCGGTTATTACACCGGCAACAACGCCAAGGAAGACTACAACCTCGCGAAGACCCGCGAGGTTTGGGATCAGTCCTCCGGTCAGGCGCACTGGCGCAACCGCAAGGCGGGCCAGCCGTTCTTCGCCGTCTTCAATTCCCTCAAGAGCCACGAGAGCCAGACCGTGCGCCCCGGCGCGAAACCGATTCACGATCCCGCGAAGGTCCGTGTGCCCGCCTATCATCCCGACACGCCCGAGGTGCGCCGCGACTGGGCGCTCTACTACGACAGTGTCACCGCCGCCGATGCCGACGCCGGCGCGCTCCTCGCGCAGCTCGAGGCCGACGGACTCGCCTCCGACACGATTGTGTTCTACTGGGCCGATCACGGCTCCGGCATGCCGCGCAGCAAACGCTGGCCTTCCAACTCTGGCCTCCACGTGCCGTTGCTCGTGCATATCCCGGAAAAATTTAAGGACCTCCGCCCCGCTGATTATCGCGACGGCGGCACGACGGACCGGCTCGTGAGCTTCGCCGATTTCGCGCCCACGATGTGCAGCCTCGCCGGCCTCGCGCCGCCCGTGTGGATGCAGGGCCACGCGTTTCTCGGCCAGTTCATCGCGCCCGCCCAGCCCTACGTTTACGGTTTCCGCGGTCGCATGGACGAGCGCTACGACCTCGTCCGCAGCGTGACCGACGGGCGCTTCGTTTACCTGCGCAACTACCTCCCGCACCTCTCGCAGGGCCAGCACGTCTCCACGCAATTCAAGACGCCCACCACCGCCGTCTGGAAAAAACTCTACGACGAAGGAAAGACCACGCCCGCCCAGAGCATCTTTTGGCAGACCCCGAAAACCCCCGAGGAACTCTACGATCTGCAAAACGACCGCGATGAGGTGAACAACCTCGCCGCGTCGCCCGCGCACCGTGCCACCCTCGGAAAACTCCGCGCCGCGCAACAGGCCCACTCGCGCCGCATCCGCGATCTCGGCTTCGTGCCCGAGGGCGAGCGCCTCACGCGCGCCGGCGCGCTCGCGCCCTATGACTTCGGCCACGACGACGCGCAGTATCCCTACGAGCGCATCTTCGCGGCGGCCGAACTCGCGTCCTCACTCCAGCCCGACGCCACGCCCGCGCTCGTGAAACTGCTCGGCGATTCCGACAGCGCCGTCCGCTATTGGGGCGTGATGGGCATCCGCATGAGAGGTGCCGCCGTCGTAACCGCGTCGCGCGGTGTGCTGAATTCCACGCTCGCCGACACCTCGCCCTACGTCCGCATTGCCGCCGCCGAATCGCTCGGCCAGTTCGGCAACACCACTGATCTTGCCGCCGCGTTGCCCGTGCTCCTCGCCCTCGCCGACTGGACCAAAAACGATCTCTTCACCGCACTCGCCGCGCTTCACGCCCTCGAATCCCTCGGCACCGCCAAGATCGCATTCGCCCGCGCCACGATCCTCGCGCTCCCCGGCACCGGCCGGAGTCCCGACGTGCGCTACGACTCCTACATCCCGCGCATCCTCGAAAAACTCCGCGCCGATCTCGGCGCCGAGGCAGCGCCCGCGGCGGACACCAAGCGAGCCAAACGAAAAGCCGCCAAACAGTAGGGTGCTTCCGGTCTAGATCCACCGCGCCAGAAAACGCGCGAGGCAGCCGAGCGCGATGATGCCGGCGATGGCGATGGGCAGAAACATATGCATCATGCCCGCCATCTCGCTGAGATGCGGCTTGGGCGTCATGCCGAGGGTCGCGGCGCCGAGAAACAGCAGCAGGTGCGCGCCGATATGCGGCCAGATGGGAAGCGATTGCGCGTTTTTATTTTCGGCTCCGCTCACCCGCTGACTTTCTTTGATTATGAAGCGCGGTCGTGGCGCGCAAGCGGTGCGTTCAAGTCGCCGCGCGGGGAATAGGACAGCACCACAGCGCACGATGTGCGGCGCACGCGGTTGGGCCGCCAGTAAATCAATCGAGTTGGAAAAAGCCGCAAGTGACGGCGCGGCGGAGAGGCTTACTGCGCTTTGCGGAGAGCCTGGGCAAACTGTTTGGATGTCACTTGAATCAGGAGTAGGCTGTCGGCCTTGAACCTCGCCGGATCGGCGATGACCTTGTAACGTCCCGGCGTGCCCTGCAGCTCCTGCACAAAATCCGATCCCGCGGTGAGATTGGCGGTGAGCTTGATCATCCCGCCGAGCGTGTGCTCGGGCGTGAACACGGCGACATCGGCGCTCACCATGCGGAGGACATTTTTCCCCTTCACATACGTGAACACGAGGGCGTTCTTCCCCTCGAGATCGGTGAACTGCACCTTAAATCGGTAAAAGAGCAGGGAGATTTTGCGTTCGCGCGCCGTGCGGATCAGGGGAGAAAGCTCGCTGAGTGCGCCGGTCGCGCCAGTCCCGAAAAGCGGGCGATCGCCCGCCGTGAACCAACGGTTCATGCTGCCGTTACCCATGAAACCCGACATGAAGTTGTCCTTCACGTCCTCGCCCACCTTGCCGTCCTTTGCGATCCCGAGCCAGCGGGCCTCCGTGTCGATCGATTCCTTGGGCAGGATATCGAAACCCTGTGCGGCGAGATCTTTTTCGACGATGGCCTGGAGCTCGGCGGCGATACCCTTGAGCACGGCGTCGTCCACGGCCAGCCGCAGATCCAGGTTCTTGGTGGTGGTGGTTTCCCGGCTGGCGCTGCTGATGCGGGCTTGCGCCGAGGTTTCAAACGCCACGGCGATCAGCGGCACAGCGACTTTCGTTGCACCCTTGGCGTAGCTGCCCTGGCCCATCATGGGGGAGGCTACGGTTTCAGACACGGTGCCGCTGGCGTCGACCGCGATCGTCTTGGGGCCGCCAATAAGGGGCTTGGCCGTGACAGGTAAGGCGAGTGCGTTGAACGTGAGCAGCAGGACAGGCAGGAGGCGCATGGATGGGAGCTGGGGGCGGGCGTTTCCAAACTGCAATCTGCATCCGGGTGCGAGCCTACGTGCTTCCGCGTAGGCACCCGACGAACCGAATCCAACATGATTGTGCTGCGGGGCGGTTGCCAAAGTCGTTTTTCAAAGTCGGCTCGCCGGCGTAGGCACCGACGCCTTTGTGCTTCAAGTGGCGAGCACCACCGCGCATGTTGACCATCCCCTTTCATGATCGCTTTTGCCCTCACGATTTTCACCGGAGCCTTTCTCCTGTTTCAGGTCCAGCCGCTCGTCGGCAAATACATTTTGCCGTGGTTCGGCGGCGGGCCGGGCGTGTGGACGACGTGCATGCTTTTTTTTCAGATGCTGCTGCTCGGTGGCTACGCGTATGCGCACACCGTCAGCCGGAACCTGAAACCGCGCACGCAGGCGCTCGTGCATTTCGTGTTGCTGATCGCGGCGCTCGCCTCGCTGCCGATCACGCCGAGCGATGCGTGGAAGCCCACGGCTGACGGTAATCCCGCGTGGCAGATTCTGGCGCTGCTCACGGTGAGCCTCGGGTTGCCGTATCTCGTGCTCTCCGCGACGGGTCCGCTGATGCAGGAATGGTTTCGCCGGACCGCACCCGGCGTCTCGCCCTACCGGCTCTATGCGCTGTCGAATGTCGGCTCGCTGCTCGCGCTGATTAGCTACCCGTTTTATTTCGAGACGAATTTCACGCGCTTACAGCAGGCGCGCTTCTGGTCGTGGGGACTTGTCGTCTATGCGCTGTGCGCGGGATTTTGCGCGTGGCGCGTGTGGCGGCAGCCCGAAGTGGAAACGCCCGCGCCGACGGCGACTGACTTGGCGGACGCGGCGTCCGCGCGTCCGACGGCATTGCAACGCCTCTTCTGGCTCGGCCTGCCGGCGTGCGCCTCGGTGCTGCTCCTCGCGGTGACGAACAAGATGTGCCAGGACGTGGCGGTCATCCCGTTTCTCTGGGTGCTGCCGCTCGCGCTGTATCTGCTTACGTTCATCATCAGTTTCGACAGCCCGCGCTGGTATTCCCGCTTCTGGTTTACGCTGCTTCTCATCGGCGCGATGGTGGCGGTGTGCTACGCCCTCTTCGAGGGCACCGATATGCCGATCGTGCGGCAGGTGGTGATCTATTCGGCGACGCTCTTCGTCGGCTGCATGGTTTGCCATGGCGAACTCTACCGGCTGAAGCCGGACCCGCGGCACCTCACGTCGTTCTACCTGATGATCGCGGCGGGCGGCGCGGTGGGCGGGCTGTTCGTCGCGCTCGTCGCGCCGGCGGTGTTCAACAATTTCTATGAGTTCCACCTCAGCCTCGCGCTGCTCGTGGTGCTCCTGCTCGTGATTACGTGGCGCGGGAAGGACGCGCTCAGCGCGCGCCGCTGGCAAATCCTCGGCGCGCTGCTCACGCTCGCCGGCCTCTACGGCGCGGACAAGGCCCTCGATCGCGGCGTCGCCTGGGCGCTGCGCCACGGCGTCATGACGCATGATGTGGCGGACCGCTATTGGAACGCGGCCCTGTTCGTCGGCGGACACTGGCCGTGGTGGCTGCTCGCCGGCCTCGTGGTGGCGGGTCTCATTTTTCTCCGACGCCGCAGCGCGCAGCCCGCCGACTGGCACCGCGTCACTTGCGTCTTGCTCGGGGCAGGCTTGGCCGGGCTCGGCGTCGTGCTCGGCATGCACATCCACGACACCTCAAGCGGCAATCTGGTGAGCGTGCGCAATTTCTACGGCGTGCTCTCCGTGCAGGAATACAGCAAGGAAGACCCCAACTCGCACTACTATCTCTTGCAGCACGGCCGGATCACCCACGGCATCCAGTTTGCCGACCCCGGCCGCGCGCGGATGATCACCTCGTATTTCGGGCCGCGCAGCGGGCTGAGCCTGGCGCTGCGCAATTTCCCGCGGCAGCAAAACCAACGCATCGGTCTCCTCGGCCTCGGCGTCGGCACCATCGCCGCTTACGGTAAACCCGGCGACTACCTCCGCATCTACGAAATCGATCCCGAGGTGAAGCGCGTCGCGGAAAAACCCTTCAGCTACCTCGCGACCAGCGAAGCGAAGATCGACATCGTGATGGGCGACGGCCGCCTCTCGATGGAGCGCGAGGCACCGCAGAATCTCGACTTCCTGATCATGGACGCGTTCAGCAGCGATGCCGTGCCCGTGCATCTGCTCACGAAGGAGGCCTTCGAGATTTACGAGCGCCACCTGAAACCCGACGGCGTTATCCTCATAAATATTTCCAACCGCTACCTCGACTTGCGCCCCGTGGTGGAAAACGCCGCGCGCGCCTTCGGCTTCCCCGCTTACCAAATCGAGAGCGAGGACGGCAGCGACGACGACGAGGAGGGCGCGTGGTGGTTCTACGCCTCGACGTGGATGATCCTCAGCAAGAATCAGGAGTTCATGGCGCGCCATCCCGTGCGCAGCGCCGCGAGTCCGACCGCCGCCCGCAACAACATCCCGCTCTGGACGGACGACTACACGAGCATGTTCCGGGTGCTGCAGTAGGGCGCGGCGGCTCAGGCCGGGGCGCAAATCAGGGTTTGAGCAGTCGCGGAGCGACAGAGCTACGATCAAGCCTCGCTCCGCGAGGATGCCAGAAACCTCAAAGCTGATTTGCACCCTCGGACTCGCGACCCGGTTTCCGTGCTTGGCCCACGTGGTGTTTCGGGGCAACGTCGGCGGACCCGATACCCTGCGCGATCTGATCGCGCGGCTCGGCTGAATCGGTCCTCCGCTCTTCCGGCCTCGAAAAAAAAGAAACCCTGTCCGCTCCGCAACGTCTCGCGACCATCCCACCATGCCAACCTCCCCCCACGTCGTGAACCGCCGCTTTTTCCTGCGTGCCGCCGGGGTGTCGATGGCGTTGCCGTTGCTCGAGTCGTTGTCGACGCGCGTGCTCGGCGCGGGTCTGGGTGTCGCGGGTAAGGCGGGCGCGGCCATCGGCGCGAAGCGTCCGACCCGCATGGTCTGCGTCGGCAACATGCTTGGGTTTTATCAGCCGGAATTTTTCCCGAAACACACCGGCCGTGGCTACGATTTGCCGTCGCTCCTGCAGCCGCTGGCACCGCACCGAAACGATTTCACGCTCTTCTCCGGCCTCGATCACGGGATCAAGGGCGGGCACTTCGCGATTCACGCCTACCTGAGCGGCGTCCAGCAGGTGGACGCGAAGGGCATGCCCGAGGGCAACCTCACGCTCGACCAGCGCGCCGCAGAGACCATCGGTGGTGCGACCCGGTTTCCCGCGCTCACGATCGGTTCGGAGGATGGGCTGCACGGCGGTTGCATGATGAGCTGGAACCGCAGCGGCACGCGCGTGCCGCCGATTCCGGGGCCGAGGGAGCTGTTCCAAAAACTTTTTATCACCGACAGCGATGACGACCGCGCGCGCTCTGCGGATCGGTTTGCGTTGCAGGGCTCGATTCTCGATGCGGTGAACGGCGACGCCAAATCGCTCAACCGCCGCCTCGGCAAGCGCGACCAGGAAAAACTCGACGAATATTTCACCTCGGTGCGCGACGTGGAAAAACAAATGGAGCTGGGCCGGCGCTGGGCCGATGTGCCGAAGCCCAAGCCCGGCATGCCCGAGCCGCCGAACACCGGCTTCGTTTCCGATCTGCCCGTGCTCTACGATCTGATCGCGCTCGCGATCCAGACCGACTCGACGCGCATCGCCACGCTGGAGATAGCAGGCGGCTTTGAGGCCTCGGCTCTGGGCCTGCGCAAGGAATATCACGCCCTCTCGCATCACGGCCAGGTGCAGGAGAACATCGACGGACTCCTGAAACTGGAGAAATACCAGATGGAGCAGTTCGCACGTTTCATCGCCAAGCTGAAGTCGATCGAAGACGGCGACGGAAAACTGCTCGACCACACGATGGTGCTTTTCGGCAGCGGCATGGGCAACGCCAATGCCCACACCAACACGAATCTTCCCATGATTTTCGCCGGCGGCGGCTACAAACACGGCGAGCACCGCGCGTATCCCGCCAAGGGCGCCGCTCGTGTGCCGCTCTGCAATCTCTACCTCAGCATGCTCCAGCGTTTCGGCGTGGAGAGCAGCCGCTTTGGGCTCAGCACCGGCACGCTGCGCGGGTTGGAGCTGGCGTGAGCGTGGCCATGCGGGGGATCTTTTGTGATGTAGGCCCGGCCGCTGGCCGGGCTCAACCGGCCAACGGCCGGTTCTACAACCGGGCGTCTTTGCCTTGGCTCGCGTTCCTCGTGTCGTTGTTCGCGCCGGGCGTGTCCGCCGCCGAGCTGCCGCCCCATCCCGCGCGCGAATTTTTCACGGCCTACTGCGTGAAGTGCCACGGCCCGGAGAAACAAAAAGCCGACCGGCGCTTCGACACGTTGCCCGCGTCCGTCGAGAAACCCGGCACCCTGATCGAGCTGCAGGACATCATCGATCAGCTGAACCTTGGCGAGATGCCGCCGGCGAAGGAGAAGCAGCCCGATGTCCGCGACGTGCGCGAGGTCGTGGCCAGGCTTACGCAGCTCGTGGCCGAGGGACAGGCGCGGCTGGCGAGCACGGGCGGGCAGACGGTGCTCCGCCGGCTGAACCGCCGCGAATACCTCAACACCGTCGGCGATCTTTTTGGGATCAACCTGCTGATGTTCGATCCGACCACGAGGTTTCCGCGCGATCAGACCGCGCTGCACATGGACAACCTTGGCGACACGTTGCGCACCTCCGGCTACCTGCTCGCGCAATACCTCGACGCGGCGGATCAGGTCGTCGAGAAAGCGTTCGCGCAGACGGAGCGCCCGCGCGAGCAAACGTGGCGGTTCACAGATGATTTTCGCCAGCAGCCCGAGCTGCGCCAGCATCGCGAGGCCAACGGATTTCGTTTCCTAGCCCTCTATGAAACGACGCTGTCCGACAAGCACGAGGGGGCCTACGGGCCATTGCTGAACTTCACGCAAGGCGTGCCGTCCGACGGTTTCTACGAGGTGCGCGTGAAGGCCGAGGCGAAGTTTCGCCGGAATCCCTACGATCCCAGTTTCTTTGGCACGGATCTTTCGATGCCGTTGCGCCTCGGCGTGGTGGCGGGCAACGCGAAGGCGGGCGCATTGCACCTGCCGCAGCCGATCGAGCCGCAGCTCGGCGAGGCGATTTTGAAGGACGACGAACCGGAGTGGCACACGTTTCGCGTGTGGCTGGACCAGGGGTTCGCACCGCGCTTCACGTTTCCCAACGGGATGCTGAGCGTGCGCAACGCGTATGCCCGGGTGATGCGGACATACAACAAACTGTTTCCGGCGGAGATCCGCGGCGCGACGGGCATCGTTGCCCATCGCTTCGCCGTTTTGCAGCACGGCCAGATCCCGCAAATCCGGATTCACGAGGTGGAAATCCACGGGCCGTTCTTCGACGCGTGGCCGATGGCCGGTGCGAAGACGGTGCTCGGTGGGGAGCCCTTTGCGCCGGAGCGCACGCGGGGGATTCTAGAAAATTTTGCCACGCGTGCCTATCGGCGTCCCGCGCGCGCCGACGAAGTGGAGCGGCTGATGCAGGTGGTCGAGGGCCGGCGGCAGCAGGGGAAGAGCGCGTTCGACGCGCTGAAGGATGGACTCAAGGCGGCGCTGTGCTCGCCGGCTTTTCTCTACCTCGTCGAGCCCGAGGGCGCGCCGACGAACGACCGCGCTCTCTCGCCGCACGCGCTGGCGGCGCGGCTATCGTTTTTTTTCTGGTCCACGACACCCGACGCCGAACTGCGCCGGCTCGCGGACAGCGGCGAGCTAGCGAAGCCCGAGGTGCTTCGCGCGCAGGTGAGGCGCTTGCTGGCGAGCCCGCGCGCGGAAGCATTTATCACGGGGTTCCTCGATGCATGGCTGAATCTGCGGAGCCTCGGCGACATGGCGCCGGAGCGCAGCACGTTCACGCGCTACTACGCGCAGAATCTCCAACCCGCGATGAAGCGCGAGACGCAGCTCTTCACGCGTGATCTCATCGACCGCAACGAGTGCATCGCGCGCTTTCTCGATGCGGACTACACGTTCGCCAATCGCCCGCTCGCGCGGCTCTACGGGATGGAAAGCGCCGTGCCGGGCGAGAGCGGCCACGAGTTTCAACGAATCAAATTCAACACGCCGTTGCGCGGCGGTTTGCTCGGACAGGGGAGCGTGCTGACCGTGAGCGCCAACGGTATCGAGACCTCACCTGTGACGCGCGGCGTGTGGGTGCTGGAAAATATCCTCGGCACGCCGCCTGCGCCGCCACCCGACAACGTGCCGCCGATCGATCCGGATATCCGCGGGGCGAAGTCGATGCGCGAGATTCTCGCCAAGCACCGCGACAATCCGGCGTGCTACGAGTGCCACCGGAAGATCGATCCGCTGGGTTTCGCGCTGGAGAGCTTCGATCCGATTGGCGCGCTGCGCACGCGCTACGAGAAGGGCGGGGCGATTGACACCGCGGGCGAGCTGCCGGGCGGGCAGCGGTTCGCGGATCTCGCGGAGTTGAAAAAAATCCTCGCCGGCCGGAAGGATCAATTTGCGCGGATGCTGACGGAGCGGCTGCTCACCTACGCGTGCGGCCGGCGGATCGAGGCGCTGGACCGGCCGGCGGTGGATCGGATTCTCGCGGCGGCGAAGGCGGGCGACTATCGGTTCCGCGATCTGCTCGAACAGGTGGTCGCGAGCGAAATTTTCCGCTCAAAATAGCGGCTGCCCGCGCTTGGTGCGCACGTAGAGGATCACGTGCGTCACGATGATCAGCGGCACGAGAAACGTCGGCAGCAGGCTGAGCGGAAGGTGGGTGAGCGCGCGGAGTTCGCCGGGCGCGGTGAGGTTGATGCGCGCCGCGCTGGCGATTACGAGGAGGATGTCGACGAGGCCGACAGTGTTCCAAATCACGATCACGCGGCGGCGCGGGCCTGCCTCCAGCGGGGCGAACGCCACGGGCAGCGCCATGACGGCGACCGCGATGTCGCCGATACCGGCGGGAACGGCGAAGGCGTAGGGCAGTTCGCCGCGCTGGTGGAGCACGAGAAAATAAATCCCGACGAAGCGCGTGAGATGCACGAGCACGAGCGCGCGGAGATCGAGCGTCATGATCCAAGTGCGCAGTGCGGTGATGCGAAACAGTGCAGACAGCAGCACGGCGACGAGGCCGAAGATCACCGCCGGGATGGCGGCGGGCGGGAGGCGTTGCAGCAGGAGAAAGTGGCCCGCGGCGAGCGCGCCGAGAAACCAGAGCCAGAAGAGGGCGCGGAGGAGGAGGGCGGCGGTCATGGGCGATAGGGGGCGACGCTGACCAAAAAAGTGACGCACGACAATCGTAGCGGGGAGCTTCCGCCCGCGTTCAGCGCACTGAGAGGCGGGCGGAAGCTTCGCGCTACGTTCAAGCCATCGTCGTGGCAAATCTCACCGGACAAAAAATCCTCCGCTCGCGTGCAGGGATGGAGGCGGGAGCGGGCTCCGCTTACTGCGGGAGCTGGACACGGAAGCGCTGGAGCGACGAGCCTTCCAAGCGGCCGAGTTCCGCGGCGGCGCGGCGCAGCGCCAGGCGGGCGCTCAATTCCTGAAAGCGGTTGTTTTCCAGATCATCCTGCGCGAGGAGGACGAGGCGGCTGGTGGAGAGGCCGGCGTCGAAACGCGCCTTCTGTTGATCGTATTGGCGCTGCGCCAGCTCGGTCGCCTTGGCGGCGATCTCGACGGCCTGCAGGTTGGTCTCGACGGCGCGCACGGCGGAGCGGACGTTGACGAGGAGGGTCTGCTCCAGTTGCTCCAACTGGACCTTGCGCGAGGAGAGCGAACTCTGCGCGGTGCGGTAGCGGGCCTTGTCGGCGTGCCGGCCCCACGGCGTCGAATAGGCGAGCCCGAGATTCCAGTTGTTGCCGTGGTCATTGGGGAGATTGCTGATGGCCTGGCGGTAGCCCTCGTTGGTGGTGCGCGCGCTGTAGCCGAGGCCGGCGGTGAGATCGAGGGTGGGGAGCTGGTTGCGCTTGGCGGTTTCGAGATCGATTTGGAGCTGCTTGATCGATTCCTCGGTGGAGAGCGTGTCGGGGTAATATTCGCGGGCGCGCTTGTAAGAAGCGGCGAAGTTGGGCGCGCCGTCCTTATACTCGTTGAAGGCGACGGGGCCGACCTTCGCGTCGAAGTTCGGCAGGTTGATCAGGTTCAGCAGGCGGTCCTCGGCGTCGGCCACGCTCTGCTCGGCCTGCACGATGCCGCGGCGGGCGTTGGCGACGCCGACTTCGGCGGAGAGCACATCGAGATCGGTGGCGACGCCGGTGGAGCGGCGGGCCTGGTTTTCCTCGAAGAGCTTTTGGTTGTAGTCGAAGGTGAGCTGGCGGATGCGCAGGGTTTCGCGCGCGGCGACGAGGTTGAGGTAGGCGTTTTCGGTGTCGCTGATGACGGTGAGGACGCGGCTCTTGTAGGTGATGGTGGCAATGGTGAGGCCGAGCTTGGAGCGATCGCGGGCGGCGGTGGCGGCCTGATGGCCGGCGCCATTGAGGAGAGGTTGGGTGAGATTCGCGGAGATGCCGTTGCCAAAGCTCGGATTAATGAGCGAATTGAGCGAGTTGGTGACGCCGCGCGTGAGGTTGGCATTAAGGCTGACGGTGCCGTTCGTCGCGGTGAGGCGCGGGAGCGTGACGCCGAAGGTCGCCGAGGTGTTGTCGCTGCGAGGTCCGGTGGTCGCCGTGCCGTCGAGCCGGCTGGTGGTTGAGGCGGACTGGGAGACGTTACGGCGCAGTGCGGCATTGATCGTGGGATCGAAGGCGGCTTCCTGAATCGCGATGGCATCCTTGGCGTTTTCGACGGCGTAGGCCTGCACCTGCAGATCAAAGTTTTTCTTCAGCGCGAGGCCGATGGCGTCCTCCAGCGAGAAGGCGTTGCCGGTGGCGGCGGGGGCCGGAGCGGGATTCTGGCCAAACGCGGGCAGGCTGAGGGTGAGGGCGAGCAGGGTGCGGGCGATTAAGCGTGGCATGACGTGATGGAAAAAGCGTAGGTCCGGGTATGCGGGATACAACACAGAGGGCGAGCGAAAGTTACTGTCTTTCATACTCGCCCCCGGGGGTGCGTTTCAGAACGGTGAAACCGGCCTGTCTGGCGCGCGAGACGGAAAGCGGGGCCGAAAGTTTCGGGGAATTTACGGGTTGAGCCGCACCACGGCGGACGGCCTGACCGCATTTCGGACACGCGGTGAGATCGAGAGCGGCCGGCGGCTGCGGGTGCTCGAATCCCGGCCCGCAGAGGCGGCAGGGAATCTTGAGCGGGGCGTAGAACCGGAGGGGCATTAGGGGAGAACGGGGAAATTTCTGCTTGATTCCCGGGCCAAAGGAAAGCCCGTGCTGCACGGGTGGCGGCACGGGCCGGAATGGGGGCGGAGCGACGGAGCGCGTGGCGCTGATTACGGGGCCTTGGGCTCGGAGCGCTTGAGTTCCTTTTCGACGAGTTCAGACAGGTAAGCGGAGGCACCGGCGCGACCACTGTAGCTGGCGATTTGTTTGCGCGTCGCGGCGAACTGTGGGTTGGCGTCGGTGACGTCCGGGGCCTTCTTCTCCACGGCGTAAACGAAGATGCCCTTGTCCGCGCCCATCGACATGTCGGACACCTGGCCTTTTTCCAAGCGCTCCAGTGTGCTGATGACGGTGTAGTCGGCGTCCTGCGGGCGGGAGCGCAGGGTGAAAGGGGCGAGCGTCTTCGCCTCAATCTTGAGACCGGAGGTGGTGGCGACGGCCGCGGCGGCGGCTTCGATCGTGTCGCCGGCCTTGAGGCGGGCATCGAGCTGCGACTTCACGGATTTGCCGAGCTCGACGAAGCGCTTGCGACGCTCGCTCTCGGTGTAGTCGGCGACGACCTTGTCACGGACTTCGGTGAAGAGCGGCTTCCGTGTCGCCTGCGTTTCCTTCCAGAAAAGAATGATCGCGCCGGTGGGCGTGGTGAGGGCGTCGGAGACGAGGCGGTCGGCATTGAGGCGAAACGCCTCGGCGGCCAGCTCGGGCGAACCGCTCAACTCCAACGGCGCGGCTTCGCGGGAGAAGGGCGGCAAGGTCTTGACCGGGTATTTTTCCTTGGCGAGGAATTCTTCAATCGCCGCCGGCGTCTTGGCCTTGGCCGCGTCGATCGCGAGCGTGAGATCGCTGGCGGCCTTGGCGGCGCGCTTTTTTGCGCCTTCGAGTTTCAGCGTCGACTCGACCTGCGCGCGCACTGCCAGAAAATCGGCGGCCGGATCGGCGGCGGGGGGCGTGAGGAGAGGCGAGGGGAGGACGGGCTTCGGCGCATCGGCGGGCTTGGGAAAGCGCGAGGGGTTCGCGTCGTAGAACGCGCGCACGGCGGCCTCGTCGACCTTGATTTCGCTCACATAGCTCAGCGCGGGAAAATCCACGTAGCTGACGACCACGCGCGGCGGGATGTCGTAGCGCCCGCCCGACTGCTCGAAAAACGCCGTGAGCTCGGCGTCGGTCGGTTTGATCTCGGGCTTGAAGGCGGTGTAGTCGGCGCTCGCGGTGGCGAGGGCCCACGACGTGTCGGCCTGCACCAACTGGCGTTTGATTTCGCCGGGGAGCACGTAGCCGGGACCGGCGAGCAGCTCCTGGACTTTTTCGGCCCGCACATCGTCGCTGATGATGCGGCGGATGTCGGCCTCGGTGCGGCCGCGGGGATTGGTCTTTAGGTTGTCGCGGAAAGTAGCGTAGGCCTTGGCATCGAACTGCCCGTCGGGACCGGCAAACATGCGCAGGGTCTCGATCTGCTTTTTGATTTCCTCGTTGGTGGCCTCGGGAATGTGCCAGGCATCGGCGAGGTGGAGGGTGGCGGCGCGTTGGAACGCGTAATTCTGGATCTGCTCGTTTTCCAACTGGGCAAACTGTCCGACGCGCAGTGTGGCGCTCAGGCCCGCGTCGCCGAAGAGCCGCTGCTGGTCCGACTGGAGGGCCAGATTGTAGTCGAAAAACGGCCGTTCGATCGTCCGCCGGTCAGCGCGACCGATGCCGGGGGCTCCGATCGTGAAGACGAAGGAGATGATGATGACGCCGAGCAGCACGGCGAACAGCGCCTTAAAGTGTTGCTGAAAATATTTTTGGATCCACGAAATCATAGGGGGAAAACGTCGGAAGCTAGGTCGGGTGAGCCCGGTGGCAAGGGCGAATTCGGGCCCCGGCCGCAGCGCGGCCCGTGCAGTCGCGCGGCAGCGCTATCGGACTGCACTTCTTTGCGCTATTTCGCGCCGCGCTTCTCGCCAAAGGCAAAGGGCGGGCGCGATTCGTCGAACGGGTGCTGCGCCAGCAATTGCTCGACGGTTTGCTGGAAAAATTCCTGCTCGCCGAGTTTTGCCAGCGCCGCCGTGTAGTGCGCCACCAGCGGATCGATGCGTTCGAGCGTGGAGCCGACGGAGTCTTCGCCGAGGTTGTCGTCGAGCGTCTTGAAATCGTAGAGCGTGATCCGGTTCAGCGGGCGCGCCGGTTGGTAGTGGTAGTCGGTCGCGGCGCTGTGCATGTCCGGCCGCAGCGCGGTCACGAGCTGGAGGCTCACGAGGCGGTTGAGACATTCGTTGAGCAGTTGCGCGGGCACCTTGAGCAGCGTGCCGAGCATCGAGACCGAGATCGGTGGCATGCACTCGTTGAAGCGCCGGCAAATCGTCAGGAACACCACGAGCGCCAGCCGCTCGCGCATCGCCTCCGTGAGGTTGGCCCACGCCGCCTGGCTGTTGCGGAAATGCACGTTCTGGATCGCGTAGCTCACGATGCCGCCGGTGAGGACGCACAGCCAGAAAATGAAGAGGCCCGACATGATCACGAGCGGCAGCGCCAGCGAACCATAGAGACTGCGCTCGAGGTAAACGCGTTTCAGGTAAAGAAACGCCACCACGTTGTTCAGCACCAGCAGCCCGCCGACCACGAGCCCGCCGATGAGCGCGGCTTTCCAGAAGACGCGCGTGTTCGGGATCACGCGGTAGAAGAGCGTGAGCAGCGCCGCGAGCAGCGAGAAGGAGAAAATCTGAATCAGCCAGCCGAGCGCGCGAAACTTCCCCGCCTCGCCGGGAAGTTTCTCGTCGAACACGTGGAAAAAAGTGCCGGCGCCGAGCAGCGCCACGGCGGAGAAAAACAGCACCGCGCCGAGCGTGAGCACCGTCCAGTAGAGCACGATCCGCATCAGCACGGAGCGGCCCTGGCGCACGCCCCAGATGTCGTTAAACGTGTCCTCGATCGAGCTGAAATGAAGCAGCACGATGGCGAGCAGCGAAAACATCCCCAGCGCCCCGGCCGAGCCCGACTTCGACGACTCGATGATCTTGTTGATCACGTCGACCAGCTGCGGGTTCACCTGGTTTGAGGTCTGGGTGAGGGTCTCGTATTGCGCGATCTGCGGGGCGACGACCTTGACCATGCGGTTGAGCGCATCGGCGACGAGGTTTGGATCGTTTTTCCCGAGCGCGAAACCGGCGACCAGCACCGCAATCGCGATCAGCGGGCCGATGCCTAGCAGCGAACCGAAGCTCAGCGCCGCCGCGCGGCTCACGATCCGCGACTCGATAAAGACGGTGACCGTGATGGAAAGCACGCGCAGCACCGCGTAGGTGCAGCCCTTGGGCGTGCGATCTTTCAGGTGCGCCGGCTGCCAGATCTCGCGCTCGTAAATATGCACCAGCCGCCGCCAGCGGTCGATGAGCCGGAGTTTTTGCGCTGGGATCGGTGTGCTGGCTTGAGCCACGGTCTTAGGGCGAGATGAAATGCCACGCGAGCACGCCCATGCCTGCGGCGGCCGCGAGCGCGGCCACGAGCGCCGGGATGAGATGCACAAACACCGTGCAAAGGTAGAGCCCAAGCGACCCCGTCACGAGCGGCAGCAGCGCGACCGTGTCGCCCCGCAGGTAAAGCATCACTCCGATCAGGCCGAAACCCAGCGCGGCGCGGAAACGCACCAGCGGATAGAGATTCGTCATGCCCAACCCGAGGAGCACCGCGAGCACCAGGTCGATCGCGCCGATCACGGCGAATGGATTTTCGAGCCACTGGGTCATCTCCACGGATATCAGCGCGGCTGCGCCGGGCAAGATGCCGCCGGCCGCCGCCAGCACCAGTGCGAGCGTCGCGCCCCACATCCCGATCCGCGCGGCGCGCGCCATGGCTGCGGCCGGATTTCGTTTGCCGTAGGTGTCGGCGGTGAGTCCCTCGGCCGCCGCCACCATGTCGTCCACCGAGATCGGTTTCACGCTGTCCGAGGGTTTGTTCAGCGTGGTGATGTCCTTGGCCTTGAGCGTGAGCTTTTTCCGCTCGGGGAAAACGATCACCATCAGCTCCGGCTGCGTGCTGAGCGCCACCCATTGCTCGGTGGCGGCATCGTAGATCAACGTGTCGGGGGTCACCTGCCCGGCCTCGGCGAGATCGGCCACGTGTTGCGGGTTAAACGGGCCGCGGGCCTCGGTCTCGGTCGCGTTGCGGAGATAGATTTCCTGCGTGGCCATGAGCGCGGAGGGTGGTCGCGCGGTTTCCGAGCGGCAAGAGTGATTTCCGCCTCACATCCGCGTGAGCGTGCGGAGGCCGAGCAGGTGCAGCCCCGTCTCCAGCGTGAGCAAGGTGCGCGCGCACAGCAACAAGCGCCGCGCGCGGAGCACGGCGTCCTCGACGAGGACTTTGTCGGCGTTGTTGAAAGAACTGTAATCTCCCGCGAGCTCGAAAAGATAGAGGCAGAGAAAATGCGGCCGTAGCGTCTCGCCCGCGAGGCGAAGCGCGTCGGGGAATTTCGTCAGCCTCCGCGCGAGCATGATCTCGGTGGGCGTCTCGGGCGCGGTCGCGAGGGCTTCGCCCGCGGCGTCGGTGGGCGCGATGCCGGCCTTCCGAAAAATCGAGTGGATGCGCGCGACGGCGTAGAGCAGGTAGGGCGCGGTGTTGCCGTCGAGCGCGAGCATCTTGTCCCACGAGAAGACGTAGTTGCTGCTGCGGTTTTGCGCGAGGTCGGCGTATTGCACCGCGCCGATGCCGACGCTGCGCGCGATTTCCCGGCGCTCAGCCTCTGGCAGGTCGGGATTTTTTTCCGCCACGATCGCGAAGGCGCGATCGACGGCCTCGTCGAGCAGGGCCTTCAGTCGGATGACGTCGCCGCTGCGGGTCTTGAGCGCCTTGCCATCTTCGCCCGTCACCGCGCCGAAGGTGACGTGGTGCAGCTCGGGCACGCGGTAGCTTTTTGCGGCGAACCATTTTCTCACGGTGAGAAACAACTGCTCAAAGTGATCGCCCTGGCGAAAGTCCGTTACGACCACGATGCCATCGGCCTTGAAATGCTCGGCGCGATAGAGCGCCGTCGCGAGATCGGTGGAGGCGTAGTTGCTCGCGCCGTCGGCCTTGCGCACGAGGAAGGGCTGCGTCTTGAAACGAGGATGCTCCGGATGAAACACCACGAGCGCACCCTCGCTGATCTCGGCGATGGGCGGCGTGGTTTCCTTCAGCTCGCGATACACGCGCTCGACTTTGTCGTTGTAGAACGACTCGCCGAGGTGGTGATCGAATTTGATCCCGAGCCGGTCGTAGATCTGCTGGAAGGCGGCGAGGCTGACTTCGGAGATTTTTTTCCAGAGCGCGACGTTTTCTGCGTCACCGTTTTGGAGCGCGACGAGTTCGCGGCGCGCCTCTTCGAGCTCGGGCGAACCGTCGGGCGTGGCGTTGTGGCCGAGTTTGTAGAGCCGCTCGAGTTCCTCGATGGCGTCGGCGGCGATCGCGGCGGGATCGGCCCAGCGCTTGTAGCCGTAGATGAGTTTACCGAACTGCGTGCCCCAGTCGCCGAGGTGATTGTCGCGAATGACACGCGCGCCGGTGAAGGCGAGCAGCCGGCAAATCGCCTCGCCGATCACGGCGGAGCGCAGGTGGCCGACGTGCATTTGCTTTGCGGTGTTGGGCGAGGAGTAATCCACGACCCACGTCTGCCCCGCGTGCGCGGCGGCGGCTCCGGCGCGGAGTTGCGCTGCGGTGGCGAAGGTCCGCAACCACGCGAGCAGCGCGGCGGGTTTGAGCGTGAAATTGATGAACCCCGGCCCCGCGATGGTGATTTCGTAGTCGGAGCGGAGGCTGACGGGCAGCGCGGCGACGAGCTGCTCGGCGACCGCGCGCGGATTCAGTTTGCGCGCCTTGGCGAAGCCGAGCGTGCCGTTGGCCTGAAAGTCGCCGTGCTTCGGCTCGGCGGTGCGCACCTCGGGCGTGAAGGCTGCGGCCTCCGCCAGTCCGGCTTGGACCGCAGCGGCCTTGAGCGCCGCCTCAAGATCGGCGGCGAGGTTGAACGAGACGTGCATCGCGCCAGAAAACCGGATGCGCCCCGCCACGCGCAAGCGCGGAGTTGGCTGGCGGGTGGTGGGGGTGTAATACCAACGTCCCTTCGGTTTTGGACTATCGGCCGATTGTAGAACCGGCCGTTGGCCGGTTGAGCCCGGCCAACGGCCGGGCCTACAGTCAAAAAGCGAGGGGACGTTGGTATAACAGGAAGTGAGGTCAACGTTGGGAGTGGCACGGGCATCTTGCCCGTGGGTTTCCGCCCACGGGCGGGACGCCCGTGCCACCGCAGGCACCGGGCTGACCTCACTTCCTGTTACTCTCGCACGGCGGCGTGTCCTTCAACTTTCACCGTTCAAC
>JANXSC010000283.1 GCA_025352845.1 Opitutaceae bacterium | reverse complement strand
AGCACCGCCGCCGCCCAACAACTCGCCGCCCGCGATCCGCGCGTGCGCGTGATCGTTCGCGCGCGCAACGGCGGCAAGGGCGCGGCCGTCGCGACGGGCGTCGCGGCTGCGCTCGCGGCCGGTTTTTCGCACGTGCTCACGCTCGATGCCGACGGCCAGCATCCGGTCGATCGCATCGGGCCCTTCATGGCCGCTTCGCAGGCGCAGCCGGCGGCGATGATTCTCGGCCGCCCCGTCTTCGGGCCCGAAGTGCCGCTGGAGCGGTTGCACGGGAGAAAACTGAGCGTCGGGCTCGCACGGCTCGAAATCCTCGGCCCCGGCATCGACGATCCGCTGTTCGGGTTTCGCGTCTATCCGGCGGCGGCGTTGCAGCGGGCGCTCGCCGCGACGCGCCGCGCGCGCGGTTTTGACTTCGATCCCGAGGTGGTCGTGCGGATGTTTTGGGCGGGCGTGCCGACGGTGAATCTCCCGGCACCCTGCCGCTACTTTGCGAAGGACGAGGGCGGGGTCTCGCATTTCAATTATCTCAGCGACAACCTGAAACTCATCTGGCTCCACACGCGGCTGCTCGTGCAACTTCTGCTCTGGCGTTGGGTCACAGTGCGACGCGTGCGGGCCACGCGCTGATTCCCCATGCGTTTCCTTTCCTTACTCTTTCCGTTTTTCACTTTCGCCGCCCTGGCGGCCGAGCCGCTGGCGCTTACGCCCGCGACCTTGCTCGCCGATCCCGCCAACGATCCGGTGTGGCGCGATCTCCTGGCGCAACTCGCGCCGAACAAGACGCGCCAGTCCAAATTCGAGGAGCGGCGCTTTTTTCCGTTTCGCAAAGACCCGGTTGTGCTGACCGGCGAGATTCGCATCGTGCCCGAACTCGGTCTCAGCCTGCGCTACCTCACGCCCGAGGCCCGCGTGATGATCGTGGACAGCAAGGGGCTGCTGATGCGCGACGAGGTGGGCCGCGACCGCGAGCCGCCGAACGACAGCCGCGCGCAGGCCGCGACCTCCGCGCTGGTGCGCGTGCTGCGGTTCGATCTCGCGGGATTGCAGAAGGATTTCGCGGTGCATGGCCGGCGGGACGGCGCGGCGTGGACACTGGCGTTCGTCTCGCGCGATCCGGCGTTCGCCAATCTGCTCGGCACGCTGACCGTGAGCGGTGAAAATCAAAACCTCCTTTCCATCGAAATGACGAAGTCGCCGACGCAACGCATCGAGATCGCGATTCGCGACACGGTGGAGGACGTGCTTTTCACTGGTGACACCTTGAAGCGTTTCTTCCGATGAGGCGCGGCCGTGGATAACGCCGCGCTCCGCCTCCGTCGCTTTGCCCGCCTCGCCCTGATCGCGTTTGCGGCCGGGTGCGCGATTTGGCTGCTGCGGCTCGATCATGCGCGGAAGATTTCCACCAACGTCCTCGATCTGATCCCCGCCGCGGAGCAGACGCCGGAGCTGGGAATCGTCCGGGGATTCACCGCGGGCGCACAGGCGCGGGTGATGCTCTTTGCCCTCGGCGAGCCGCGCGCTCCGGAGCGACCGCCGCTCGCCGCCGCGGAGGCGTTTGCGGCCGGACTAAAAAATTCGGCGGCATTTGAGCAAGTGATAGTGATGGGTGATCCGGCTGCGCAAAACGAACTTGGCCGGCAGATTTTCGAGCACCGTTTCGAGTGGTTGTTGCCCGCGTGGCTGGCGGCCCGCGAGCGGGAGTTTGCGCGCACGGGCGGAGCGCGGGAGAAATTCTCCTCGTGGCTCGCCGGCCGCGTCGCCGCAGATTTGGAAGCGTTTCTCAGCCGGCCCGAGGCCGCCGCGATGCAGGAACTCATTCCGCGCGATCCGTTGCTGCTCGTGCCGGCGCTGGTGGACCGCGTGCGCCTGCTGGCGGCGTCGGGCGGCGGGGCCGAGGGTCATGCCCTCGTGTGGGCGTTGATCAAGGGCTCGCCGTTTGCCGAGGAAGGGCAAGCGCCGGTTTTCACCGCGATCGAGCGAACGATGGCGCGGGTGAGCACGGAGTATTCCGGCGTCGAGCTGCGCTGGTCGGGCGTGAATCGTTTCGCGGCCGCGAGCCGATCGCGCATCGAGGCGGAGGTCGGCTTGCTCAACGTCTGCTCAATCGTCGCGGTGCTTGGGATCAGTTGTCTCCTCGTGCGGCGGATTTTCAAACTGCTGCACCTCGTGCCGATTATTCTGCTCTCGATTGCGGGAGCGTGGACGGTGTCGACGCTGCTGTTCGACCGGTTGCACATTTTGGTGGTGGTCATCGGGTCACTGCTCAGCGGCGTCGCGATCGACTACGGCTTTTATCTCTACATGCAGCCGTCGCTGCGGCCCGACGAACCCTATCCGGAAAAACTCCGGCGGCTGCTGAAGCCGCTGCTCGCCAGCTGCCTCACGACCGTGATCGGATTTTCGCTGCTGCTCTTTTCCGATCTGCCGCTCATCCGCCAGATCGGGGTCTTCGTTTCGGCGGGACTGATCTGCGCGCTTGGGGCGGCGATGCTCTACTTTGCGCAGCTCGAACGTCCGCTCCTCGAGGGCCGCTCGCCGGGCGGACTCGCGGGGGGCGGCCGCGGGGCGCGCTGGGCGGTGCGGGGGCTCGCGGTGCTGGCGGTGCTCGTCGCGTTGTTTGGCCCGCTGCGCCTGCAATGGCGCGACGACGTGCGGGAGCTCGATCTGCCGTCGCCGGAGTTACACGCCAACGATGCGGCGGTGCGCGGCTGGTTTGGCGAATCGGCGCAGCGCTCGATCTATTTGACGCACGGCGCGACGCTCGCGGAAGCCCGCGCGCGCCTCGAAGCGTTTCACGCCGCGCTCAACCAGTCCGCGCCGGGCGTCGCCGCCGCGAGCACCGGCGTGTTGCTGCCGACCGAGGAAGACTGGCGCGCGCAACCGGAGCGGACGGCGGCGCTCGTGACCTTTGCGGGCGATTTGCGCGCGGCGTTGGCGCAGCGGGGTTTCACTGCCGAGGCGTTCGAGCCGTTTTTCGCGAACTGGGAGCGCGCGCGGGTGCGTGCGCCCGTGGAGACCTATCCGAAGCTCGCCGCTGACCTCGATCAGGCTCTGGCCGGGCCACTCGCGTTGCTGAGCAACACGCGCGCCGCGCCCTTTTGGTTTCTCACGGTGTTCGATCAGCCTGCGACTGGCGAGCTGCCGGCCGCGTTGCACACCATCGGGCTCAACCAACTGCAATCGCTGAACGAACTCTTCACGCGCTACCGCTGGTCGGCGCTGCGACTGAGCCTGATCGGCCTCGGGCTCGTGATCGCGAGCGTCTTTGTGATTTATCCGCCGCGGCGCGGGCTGCGCATTGCGGTGATTCCGGCGGGCTCGTGTTTCTTGGTGTTCGGCGTGTTCGGACTCACGGGGCAAACGCTGAACCTGTTTCACCTGCTCGGCGCGTTCCTCGGCGTCTGCCTCTCGCACAACTACGCGATCTTTTCCTCCGACAGCGCGGCGACGGGCAGCGCTCCGCCCGTGCCGGTGCGGCTGTCGGCGCTCTCGACCGCCGTGTCGTTTGGCGTGCTCGGGTTCAGCCGGATTCCCGTGATTCACGCGCTGGGCCTGACGGTGGCGTTGATCGTCGTGGTCGCGCTGGCGATCGTGGAACTGGAGCCGCTGGCGCACGGCGAAAAACGATGAGTGCGACACTGCTGAGTGCCTGGGAAAACACGGTGCGGGCCGCACCCGACGCCATCGCATTGATCGATGCGAGCACGGGGCAAAGTGTCACGCTCGCCCAACTCGACGCCGACGGAGACGCGTGGTGTGTGGCGCACGGTTGCGATCTCGCCGGCCGCGTCGTGGTGTTGGCCGAGCCCAGCGGCGTTGCCTGGTGGCGGGTGTTTCTCGGGCTGCTGAAATGCGAGGCGATCATCGCGCCGCTCGATCCCAGTGAACCGACTGCGGCGCAGCGTGCGACGGCAACGCAGCTACGGGCGGCGGGGCGGTGGAGCGCGGGCCAATGGCACGCGATGGCAGGGGTGAGCGCCCGCCGCGCGCGCGCCGGACGCCGGATCGTGAAACTGACGTCGGGCTCGACCGGTGCGCCACGGGCGCTGATGTTTACGGACGCGCAGATGCTCGCGGACGGAAAGCAGGTGTGCGCGGGCATGGACATCAGGGGCGACGACGTGAACTTTGGCCTGATTCCGTTCGGCCACTCCTACGGTCTCGGGAATTTGGTCGTGCCGCTGATCGCGCAGGGCACGCCGATCGTGTGCGCGGCGGTGGCGCTGCCCCACGCGATCGCGGACGCGATCGCGTGGTGGCGGCCCACGATCTTTCCGACGGTGCCGGCGTTATTGCGCGCGCTCGCGTCGGCGGAGATCGCGCCCGATCGGCTCGCTTCGCTGCGCACGGTGATTTCCGCAGGTGCGCCACTCGCGCCCGAGGTGGCGGTGGCGTTTCACGCGCGGTTCGGGCGCAAGGTGCACAGCTTTTACGGGTCGAGCGAGACCGGGGGCATCACCTACGACCGCACCGGCGACGCGGCGCTGACCGGGCGCAGCGTGGGCACGCCGCTGCCCGGTGTGCGGCTGGTGCTGGGACGCGGCGGGCGATTTACCGTTGAGAGCGCCGCGGTGTTCACGCTCGGCAATCGCCGCCGCGCGGCCGATGGCTTGGGTGCGCACCGTCCCGCGGATATCGCGGAGATGTCAGCGACTGGTGAACTCACGCTGCTGGGCCGCGCCGGTCGGGCCGTGAAAATCGCCGGCCGCCGGCTCGATCTGGCCGAGGTCGAGCGGGCGCTGCGGCAACGGCCGGGTGTGCGCGACGCCTTCGTGACGCTGCACGCGGCCCGGGCCGAAGCGCTTGCCGCCGTGGTGGCGACGGATGAATCCGGCGAGACGCTGCGTATCGCGTTGCGCGAACGGCTCGCCGCCTGGAAAATCCCAAAGAAAATCGTGACGGTCGTGGCGTTTCCGATCACCGCACGGGGAAAAACGGACACCGCGCGCGTGCGGGCGTTGTTGGATGCATGATTTCGTTGCAGGGCGGGGTCTCCCGACCTCGCCCTGCAACGGGCCAACGGTAGCGCCTACGCCTCGGCTATGATCGTCGCCTCGATTTCCACCGCGAGCGCGACGCGGCAGATATCGGCGTGGAGATAAGTCACGATGTCACCCGCCCGCAGTAAATCGCGATCTAGGCGGGTTTGCACCGCAGCGAGGTCGGCCGCGTGACGCAGGTAGATTTTGAAATGCCGCTCCTTCATGCCGCCTGAGCCAAGATCGGCGCCGATGCCGACGGCGCGGGAAATGAGCCGCAGATTGTCGAGCGTGCAGTCGAGTTGGGCGGCGAGAGAGCCGGGCGCGATCGTCTGGTGGCCCTTGATCGCGGCGGTGCCGGAGACAAAGGTCCACGTGTGCGCGCCGTCGCGCACGACGGTGGCGCGCGCAAAGCTCGGCGCGCGCGGGCCGTGCTCAGGCGGATAGTGGTAGGCGGGAATTTGCGCGGGATTTTCGAAATGGCGCGGGTGGTGGGCGCTCGCGGCGAAAATCACGTCGAGATGCGCACCGCTGCTGCCGACGGCGGAGGCGGCGGGCAGGAGCGGCTGGAATGCGGCGCCGAACTCCCGCTCGAACGCCAGCGAGCGGCCCTGGCAGAACGCGCGGTAGCGCTCGAGGCCGCCGGTGAGCGCGTTGATCTGCGGCACGTAGTTCCAGATCCGGCAGAGGTGGAGGCCGCGCGTGGCGGCGAGCACCCGGCGATAGAGCGCCTGCGCGTGGTGCGCGAGATCGCCGGTTTCAAATGGCGCGCGCGCATGGCCGAGGAGCAGTCCGCCGGAGTGAAAAAGCTCCACGCCCTCGCGCGTGCCGGCGGAGGTGACGGCCGGAAAAATATTCTCCGTCTGCGCGCCGGCGAGCCAAGGCAAGTCGAGCCGCAGAGTGGGAGGTTCGTTCGCGGGGCCCGCGGGCGAGCCGGAAAAACCCACCCGCAAGGCCGGCAAGGTGCGGACGAGAGGAGGTGGGGAGGAGACTGGCATGCGGGCGCGACGCGTTATTTGTCGAAGGCTTTTAAGCCAAGGTTCTTCGTGATGTCCTGCTTCATGTATTTTACCCAGCTCTCCGGGATGGCCTACTTTTTGATCACGCCGGATTTGTCGGGCTTGCCGGAGTTGGTGGAGTAAATTTTCACTTCTTTCGTGTCGTAGGGGAGCGTCATGGCCGAGCGCCAGCCGCCCTGCTCAAGGAAGAGCACGAGGCGGCCGCTGGCCTTGTCCTTGAGCGCCCAACCGCGGGCGGAGACACCGGTGATGATCGCATGTTGGACATCGCTGATTTTGAGACCGTCGGGAACGGTGACGGTGCCGGCGAGCGGGCTGAAATCATCGGCGGCGCGGACAGAGGAAATCAAGGCAACGAGGAACAGCAACAGACGGGCGGGGCGGAGCACGAGGTTTATGATGGTGGGGGATGAAGTTTCGCGGGAAAACTCCCGCAGGATGCGAAGGTGAGCAGAGCGCGGCTCCGCGGGCCGGTCAATCTGCAAGGCGGTGCCAGCCGCGCCGCGCGCCTCTCAGTTTCTTGCAGCGGACCGCCCGACGCCGGGCTAGCGCGGTCAGCCTG
>JANXSC010000231.1 GCA_025352845.1 Opitutaceae bacterium | reverse complement strand
CGCACGCGATAAATCGCGCCGAGCACGTCGGGCTTCGCGAGCTGCGAGGTCGGGCAACAAATTTTATACCAGCCGCCCGTGTCCACGACGAGCAGGCTGCCGTCGGCGTCTTCGAGCACGTCGGTCGGATGGAAGTCAGGGCTGTCTGATGTGACGAAATCGGTGTCGCGCGTCGTGAAGGTCGCGCCATCAGAGATGAGTTCGTGGCGCGTGATTTTGCGGAGGTTGAAGTAGCAGACGAAGAGGTTGTCGGTGTAATCCGCGCCAAACGCTCCCGAGCGGTAAGTGGTCGAGCCGCACGGCGCGGCGGCGCCCATGTGCGTCATCATCGGCATGAGATCGCCGGTGCGGGCGTGGCCGGCGGAGGCGGCGTTCTCCTTGCCATAGACGCCGCCGTAGATCGAGTGGATGAGGCCGTCGCGTTGGCCGGCGGTGGGCGTGGTGAAAAACGTGCCGCTGAGGAAGCGCTCACCATTAGCCGCGAAGGTGAGGCCGACGGGATTGTCCATCCCGCCGGTCATCACGGGCTCAAGGCGCGAGCCGTCGGGGCGAGCGCGGTAAATATGCGCGGCGCGCGAGACGAAGGGCCGGCCGTCGCCGAGCGTGTGCTTCTGCTCGGCGAACGCGCCCTTGGTCCAGTAGAACCAGCCGTCGGGCCCGAGGTAGGGACCGTGGACATCGTTGGCGCAGCCGGTGAGCGTGCCGCCGTCCCACCAGATTTCGCGTTTGTCCGCGACGCCGTCGTTGTCCGTGTCAGTGAGTTTCCAGATGTGCGGCGGGGCGGCGACGTAGAGCGAGCCTTCATAGAAAAGCGCGCCCTGCGGAAACATCATTTTGTCGGCAAACTCCGTCGCGCGACCGAAGCGGCCGTCGCCGTTTGTATCTTCGAGGCGCACGATGCGGTGGGGCTTCTGCTCGATCTGCTTGTCGGCGCGCTCGCTGTAGCCGGACGAATCAGTCACGTAGAGTCGGCCTTGTTCATCGGACGCGATCGAGATGGGGCGGTTCACCAGCGGCGGGCCGGCGACAAGCTCGACAGTGAAGCCGTCGGGGACGGTGAGAGTCTGCGTCGAAAATTTGAAGGTCGCGCCACTCGCGGAGGCGGCGGCGAGGACGCTCGCCAGCAGAATCCCGCCGATCAATCCGACGATGCGCGGCGGGGGTCTCACAGCACCCAGCCCTTGCGGTATTCGCGACTGAGGAATTTGTCGGCGTCGCGCGTGTTGGTGACGCGCATCTTCGCGCCGTCCCACGCGAGTTTTTTTCCGGCGCGAAACGCGACGTTGCCGAGGTGGTTCGACTCGGTGAGCCAGCCGGCATACTCGAAATCGGCGAGCGCCTTGCCGTTGCCCTTGCACGCGTCGATCCACTCGAGCCAGTGCGTCTCGGCCTTTGGAATCGTGGGCGCGGGGCGCGTGAAATCGACGAACTTATTTTCAGGTAGCAGCACGTGTTTCGCGTAGTTGGCGAGCAACATGCCCTTGCTGCCGATGAAGAGCACGCCGTCCGGCCACTGCGGGATCGCCTGCTGCGTCCAGAGTGCGGGCTTTTCGTTGCCCTGATGCCACGTGAGTTTCACTGGCGGCAGATCGCCGCGCTGGCCGAACTCATACACCGCGCGCATCGAGGCCGGCGCGATCTCGGGGTGGGGTTTCGGACCGAAGGCCTCGATGGTGAGCGGGGCCTTCAACTGCAGCGCCCAGAACGGCAGGTCGTTCCAGTGCGAACCGAGATCGCTCATCGTCCCGTTGCCGAAATCCCACCAGCGATACCACTTCGGGCCGGGCACATAGGCCTCGTTGAACGGCCGCGCGGGGGCAGGTCCGAGCCACAAATCCCAGTGCAGCCCCGCCGGCACCGGCTGCTCGGGCGGGCGCTCCGCGACATACACGCGATCCTTTGCGGCGTCGGATTCCGCCTTGCTCTGCAGGCCCCACGAGCGGGAAACCCACACGTGCGCCTCGGTCACCGGCCCGATCGCGCCGCCTTGGATCAGCTCGACGACGCGGCGGTAATTTTCCGTCGCGTGCATCTGCACGCCCATCTGCGTGACGACCCCGGCCTTGGCGGCAAATTCGCGCACGGTGCGCGCCTCGGCGACATTGTGCGTGAGCGGCTTTTCGCAATAGACGTGTTTTTTGTGCCGCAGCGCGAGCATCGTCGCCATCGCGTGCGTGTGCTCGCAGGTGCTGACGACGACGGCGTCGAACTCGTTGGGCCGGTCGAATATCTTGCGGAAATCAACGACCTTGCGCGCCTGCGGGTAGGGCGCGGCGGAAGCGTCGAGGCGCTTTTCGTCCACGTCGCAGAGGACGGTGACGTTCTCCGAGGCGCAGCCCTTGAGGCTGGCCCCGCCTCGGCCGCCGGAACCGACAAACGCGAGGTTGAGTTTGCTGTTGAGATTCTGGCCGCGGAGTAACGCCGGCGCGGAAAACACCGCGGCGGCGGCGAGGGCTTTTTTTGTGAACTGGCGGCGGGTGAACATGGAGGAGGGCGAGGGCCTGGCGGGAAACGTGGGCGGAGTTGATCCTGACGGGGTGAACGCAGCGTAGGAAAGACGGCCGCGGTGTCACGGTGGAATCTTGGACGAAAGTAAGGCGGGTCTCTGACCCGCCTTCGTATGCACTGAGTGTTCGAGAGGCGGGTCAGAGACCCGCCTTACTTCAAACCGGCGCGTTCATGCGGCACCTTTAAAACCGAAACAGCTTCCGCGCGTTTTCGAAGAGCACCTTGCGCTCGATCGCCTTGGTCGGGGAAAATTGGCGGATCTGCGCGAGTTGCCGCGCGCCGGAGCAGTCAGCCACGGCGCCGGTGGTGTCCACGCAGTCGCTGCCGAAGAGCAGCTTGTCCTGGTGTCGCGCGAAAAACCCGCGCGCATGCTCCGGGTCGCGCTTGAACGCGTTCTCCCCCGAGCCCGCCGAGAGATCGGCGAATATGTTGGGGTAGTCGCGCAGGTAACGGTCGGTGAGGCCGCCGGCAGTGACGGCGCCCTTGGGGTAGAGTGCCTTGGGGTTGTCGATGTTCGCCCGGTCGATGTTGGCCCACCAGGTCTGCGCGTGGCCGATGAAGTTCACCGCGGGAAATTTTTCCAGCATCCGGTGAAACCGCTCGAAGCCGTAATTGTAGCTGCCGGCCTGCCAGTGCATGAGAATCGGGACGCGGTAGGCGGCGGCGAGCGTGTAGAGTTTTTGCATCGCGGCGGAATCGCACTCCACGCCGAACTTCTGCTCGGCGATGATGCACGCGCCGAGCTTCAGGTATTTTTCCACGACGGCCGGTGCCTCGTCGAGGTCGCTGACCTCGTTGGCGCCGAAGGCGAATTCGCCGGGATATTGCTTCGCCACCGCCATGCACGCGTCGTTGCTGGTGCAGGTGCTTTCGAGGCCGTTGCCGCGGCCGTCGTGGGTGGAGGCGCGGAGCACTTCGCGGCCGGAGGGGAGAAGGATGGTTCTGGTCGCGCCGATGGCCCGCTGGTGCGCGACGAGTTCGGCGTCGGTGCGCGCCGGCGAGATCTGTTTCCAGAACGTGTCGCGCTTGCCGCCGTAATTCGTGTGCTGGTGGATGTCGATGATTGGCTCGGCCGCAGTTGCGGCGGCGAAGGCGAGACGCGTGCTCGCGAGTGCTGCGGCAGAGCTGAGAACAAATTCGCGACGGGACAGTGAACGGGGTGAGTTCATAGTCCCGCCATTAAGGCCAACTGCGCCGCGATGGGAAGCGTGGAGATTGGTTTTGGATTGGTTCGCCTCTGGCGCGATTCGAGTCCGGGCTCAATTCGCCCAAGCCCTCAGCAATCCTACCATCACGCCCTGAATCACCAATTCCGTCGCGGGAACCAGATCGGGGTAGCGGGGATTTTCCGCGCGGAGGAAAGGTCGGCCGCGTTGCACGAGGTAGCGCTTGAGCGTCGATTCGCCGTCGATGAGGGCGGCGACGATGTCGTTGGGGCGCGCTTCGCGCTGGGTCAAAAACACAATATCTCGGTCGAGGATGCTCGCGTCGATCATGGAGTCGCCGCGGACGCGCAGCGCAAAAAGTTTGGCATTGGGCCTGACGCCGAGCGACACGGTGTCGACCGAGATGTAGCTGTCCGGCTCCTGCTCGGCCGCGACCGGCGGGCCGGCCGGGATGGTGCCGAAGAGCGGAATCTCCGCGAGCGCGCCGCGCCGCGGGTGCGAGGCGGGGAGAAGACCGCGGGCCTTGCCCTCAAGTCGGCGGAGCGCGCCTTTTTCGGTGAGAGCGTCGACGTGCCGTTTGACGCCAAACGGACTCGCGAGCCCGAAGTGCGCCTGGATTTCGCGGAGCGAGGGCGACACGCCCTGCTGCCGTTGGTGGGAATGAATGAAGTCGAGGACCTGCCGCTGGCGATCGGTGAGGGGCTCGTTCATAGTGTCCATGTGGACACAGCCCGTGTCGGATGCAATCCCAGTTTCAAAAACCAAAATTACGGCGCGCGCTGGCGCAGTTGTGCAAGGTGCGCGCGCGCTTCCGGGAAATCCGGCTGGAGCCGCAGCGCCGCCTCGTCCTCCGCAATCGCGCGCGCGTTCTGGCCGGCGGCCTCGAGTGTGCGGGCAAAGTGGTGGCGGGCCATGGCCCAATCCGGGGAGAGTTGGAGCGTGCGCTCAAAGGCCGCGATGGCCTCGGGGTTGCGGCCGAGGGCGGCGAGGGCGCGCGCGAGGTTATGGTGCGCATGGACGAGCCCGGGATCGAGGCGCACGGCCTCGCGGTAGCGGTCGGCGGCGTCGGCGAGCCGGCCGAGTTCGAGGAGCGCGTCGCCGAGTTTCCAGTGCGCCGCGGCGTAGTCGGGGCGCAGCCGCACGGCGGTCTCGCCATGCGCGGCCGCCTCGCCGAATCGGCGCAGGCTGATGAGCGTGACGACGGCGTTGAGGTGCGGATCGACGAAGCCGGGGGCGATTCGCAGCGCCGCCTCATAGTCGGCGAGGGCGGCCTGCGGCTGATTCTTTTGCGCGTGGAGATTGCCGCGGTTGTAGAGCGCCTCGGCATACGCGGGTTCGAGGCGCAGCGCGGCGTCGTAGTGGAAAATGGCTTCGTCGATGCGGCCGAGCTGCGCGAACGCGGTCGCCGCCGTGAAGTGCGTCTTCGCCAGCGGATGGAGGCGGATGGCGTGCTCCAGCGCGACGAGCGACTCGGGCACGCGATTGGCCGCGAGCAAAGCGTTGCCGAGATTATTGTGCGCCTCGATGTAATCTGGTTTGAGCTGCACTGCGGTTTGAAACGCGGGGACGGCCGCCGCCGGCTGGCCGTGTGCGAGCAGCGCATTGCCGAGGAGAAAATGCGCGCGGGGATTGGCGGGCGTGTGCGCGACGTTGGCCGACCACAGCGCGACCTCGCTGCGATAGTCGGCATTCCGATTCAGCGTGAGGCCCACGCAAGCGAAGGCAGCGCACGCGAGCACAGTCGTCGCGCGCACGCCCAGCCACGCGTGGGCGGCGGCGACGGCGAGTGCGAGCGGGCCGGCGAGCGCGAGATACACCCGGTGCTCAAACATCGTGTCGAGCAGCGGCACCACGCTCGAACTCGGCGCGAGCACGACGAAAAACCACGCGCCGCAAAACCCGAGCGCGGGCGCGCGGCGGAGCGCGAAGATCGTGGCCGCAACCAATGCGACTACGACCAACGCGAACGGCAGCGCCGCCGCCGCGCTCGCGAATGAAAGCGTTCCCCTGTGATCGATCACGAGGGGAAACGGCCACGCGGCGAGCCCGAAGTAGCCCCGGATCGCGCGGAGTTGGGAGATGGCATACTCCAGCGAACTCACGCCCACGCCGAGGCCGGCCGTGCCGCCGCGGCCCGCGGTGCCGGCGACGAGCCACGCGAGCAGCGGCCAGACGAGTGCGAGCGCGGCGTAATACCACGCGCGGGCGCGCAACGCCGCGCGAAACGTCCCGCTCACCCACATACGGTCGTAGAGGAGCACGAGAAGCGGCGCGGTGGCGGCGATTTCCTTCGTGGTCGCTGCGAGCAGGCACGCCGCGACGGACGCGACACTCCACGGTTTTGAATTCGATGCGGTCGCACGGATGAAACCGTAGAGTGTGAGCAGGTAGAGCAGGCTGCTGAGCGATTCGGCGCGCTGCACGACGTAGGTGACCGACTCCGTTTGGAGCGGATGCAGCGTCCAGAGCAGCGAGGAAAATAACGCGATCGAAAATGCGTGCGCCGCGAGCCGCGTCGCCGCCACCGTGCGGCGCACGATGCCGAACAACGTGAGCCCCGCGAGCGCGTGGATCAGGAGATTCAGGGCATGATAACTCCAGACGCCCGTCCCGCTGACCGCGTAGTTGAGCGCGAAGCTGAGGTTGAGCAGCGGGCGGCCGCTCACCGTCACGCCGTCCGCACTTGGCGGCGTGAGCACGGAACGGAGCGACGACAAATCGCGAATCGTGGGATTTTCGACGATGGCCGCGATGTCGTCGAAAATGAACGGCGCGGAAACCGTGTTCGCATACGCGACGAGCGCCGCGCCCGCGATGACCGCCGCCGCGAAGAAGATCAGGCGGCGCGAAGTGGGTTCGCAGCTGGCGTCGGGAAGCGTCATGTCGTCCAGCGCGGCGAATCAGCGGCGTGCGGCGGCCTTG
>JANXSC010000227.1 GCA_025352845.1 Opitutaceae bacterium | reverse complement strand
CGCGAAGTTCGAGCCGCTCGCCCCACGTGCGGCGAAGCCCATCGTTTTCTACGGCACCTCGATCACGCACGGCGCGAGCGCGTCGCGCCCCGGCATGGTGCACACCGCGATTCTCGGCCGCCGCTTCGACCGCCCCGTAATCAACCTCGGTTTCTCCGGCAACGGCCGCATGGACGCCGCCGTCGGCGAACTCCTGGTGAAGATCGACGCCGCCGTCTTCGTTATCGATTGCCTCCCGAACATGGGCGCGGCGGACGTGCGCGCGAAATGCATCCCGCTCGTGCAGCAACTCCGCGCCGCCCACCCCACCACGCCCATCGTTCTCGTCGAGGACCGGCGCAACACCAACTCGTGGATCGTCCCCGCGCGCGACCGACACCACACCGAGAATCACGCGGCGCTGCGCGAATGCTTCGCGACGCTGCAGAAGGACGGCGTCAAAGGCCTCCACTATCTCGGCGGCGACGATTTGCTCGGACACGATGACGAAGGCGCCACCGATGGCTCCCATCCGAACGACATGGGTTTCGTGCGGCAGGCGGACCAGTTCGAGCCGGTGCTACGCAAGGCACTCGGACGTTGAACATCCTTTGTCATTCTTAGCGCAGCGAAGAATCCACTTGGACACTCGCTCCTCCAAACCACAGCGGAACTCCTGCTGGATTCTTCGCTCCGCCCAGAATGACAGCCTCCATTGAGGGCGCGCTTTGTTTAGTTCGCGAGCCACCGCGTCGCGAGAAACGCCCGCATATCCTCCGCCAGCGGTGCGGTGAACACGTGCGTCAACCCCGCCGGCCGCAGATCGATCTCCGCGCAATGCAACGCCTGGCGTGGCAGCAGGAGTTTCGCGGCGAGTGCGTCGGTCCAGCCGTGGTCGATGAAATCCAGATAAAGCAGCGCGCTGGGTCCGTAGATTTTGTCGCCGACGAGCGAGTGGCCGAGCCACTGCGCGTGCGCGCGGATTTGGTGTTTGCGCCCCGTCTCGGTCACGACGCGCACGAACGTGAATCCACCGCCGCTCGCGACCGGCGTGAAATGTGAAACCGCCGTCTGCCCTTCACCGGCGGCGACAACCGCTGATTTCACGAACACGGGACTCGAGATGTCGTCCCCAAGCGGCTGATTGACCGTGATAGGCGCGGCGAGTTCGCCCGTCATGATCGCGAGGTAGGCTTTGCCGATTTTGCGCTCCTGCATCGCGGTCTGGAGGCGGCTCGCCATCTTTGCGTCCTTCGCGAGCACCACGATGCCGCTCGTCTCGCGGTCGAGGCGAAACACGAGGTGCACGGTCGGGAGCTTCGCGTATTCCCGCAGCGCGCCGACGAGACTCGACCACGGCCCGGCTTTCGACGGGTGGCACACGACATCGCCCGGTTTGTTCACGACGAGCAGCCGCTCATCCTCGTAAACGATCCAGCCCGGCACCGCTTCCGGTGCGATCAGGGTGACGCGGCCCGGCTTCCGCTCCCGCCTCGGCCACGCGCACGCACGCTGGGAAAAATCGTCGTCCGGCAGCGCGGCGCGCTCGGGCGGCGTGCTCACGTCTTTTCCTTGTTGGGCCGACGTCGCTTGAGCACAGCAGCAGCCACGCGCGCGGCGTGCGACTTCCTCAGCTTCGACCCGATGAAAGTGTAAAGCTTGTTCGCCCAACCCGGCACGACTTGCGCGCGACCCGACGCGAGCGCTCGCAACGCCGCCTCCGCCACTTGATCCGTCGTCATGCTGAATTTGGTTTTGCCCGCCGAATCGCCGAGGCCGGCCGTGCGGAAAAAATCCGTCGTTGTCGTGCCCGGGCAGACCGCGAGCGCGCGCACGCCGCTGCCGCGCAGCTCCTCATTCAGCGCGAGCGTCCAGTGCAGCACAAACGCCTTGCTCGCCCCATACGTCGCCGCAAACGGCGTCGGCTGAAACGCCACGGTTGAGGCGATGTTCATGATCGCACCACCACGCGCGCGCAGCAGTGGCAGCAGCAGGCCGGTGAGTTGCACGAGCGCGCGCACGTTCACGTCAATCACCGCGAGTTGCTTCGCCACATCCTGTTCCGCAAACGCTCCGAAGGAGCCGATGCCGCTGTTGTTGATCAGTAAAATCCGCCCGCGCGGCACGGTGCGGCCGAGAAACGCCCGGATTTGCGCGGCGGCCGCTTCCACATCCGAGGGGCGCGCGAGGTCGCAATAAAAATGGTTCAATCTTTTCCCGGCATTAGGGAAAATATTTTCGGCGGGCGGACGGCGCGAGAGGTTGCAAATCACGAGATTCGAACTCAGGGTTCCCGCCAGACGAATGAACGATTTTCCAATACCGGAAGATCCGCCCGTCAAGACGACGGCCGCGAATGGTTGGAGCGCTTCGCTAAGCGAGGGCACGACGTTGGCGAGAGATTTGAATTTTTACGGCACGGTCGGGCTTCGGCCCGGCTGCGCCCCAACCGAACCCATACGCAGAAACATGAACAGCCAAAACCAACACGAAGTAATCGTCTCCGGCATTCACCTTGATCTGACCCCGTCGCTCAAGACGTTCGTCCGGGAGAAAGCCGAGCGATTGTTTCGTCACGAGGAGCGCATCATGCGGCTCCGCGTTGAGCTCCAGTGTGATCGTAATCCCGCGAACGGTGTGCAGTTCACCGCCAAGGGCCATATCCAAATCCACGGCCCCGACATGAATGCCGCCGTGCAAGCCGACGAGTGCCACAAGGCCGTCTCCATGCTGATCGACAAGCTCGACCGCATGCTCCAGCGCCGCCATCAGCTCCACCGCGTCAAACGCAACCACCCGCACGCCGTCGATCTCGACGCGGCGATTCCCAAGGCGTTTGCCAGCTGAGGCTCATCCCCTCCCTTTCCCCATTTTCAACCCGCCGGCTCGCCGGCGGATTTTTTTTGTTTTCGGAAATATCGTTGCGCGCTCCGCCCCTCGCCCGCCATTCGTGATCCCGCCATGTCGCACCACCCCGCCGCCACCCGCTACGACAATCCCGCGCTCTATCGTCGCTGCGGCCGCAGCGGGCTCAAGCTTCCGGCGCTTTCCCTCGGCCTCTGGCACAACTTCGGCGCCGTGGATAACTACGCGAACAGCCGCGCGCTGATCCTGCGCTCCTTGGATCTGGGCATCACGCATTTCGATCTCGCGAACAACTACGGCCCGCCGCCCGGCTCCGCCGAGGAGACCTTCGGCAAAATCCTCCACGCCGATCTCGCGGCGCATCGCGACGAACTCATCATCTCGACGAAGGCCGGCTACAACATGTGGGACGGGCCCTACGGCGACTGGGGCTCGCGGAAATATCTCCTCAGCTCGCTCGACCAGAGCCTGCGCCGCATGCGGCTCGACTACGTCGATATTTTTTACTCCCACCGGCCCGATCCCGAGACGCCGCTGGAAGAGACGATGGGCGCGGTGGCGCACGCCGTCCGCTCCGGCAAGGCGCTCTACGCCGGACTCTCGAACTACACCGCCGAACAAACCACGCGCGCCGCCAAAATTCTCCGCGACCTCGGCACCCCGTGCCTGATCCACCAGCCGAAATACCATCTCTTCGAACGCGCGATCGAGCGCGGCCTCGACCGCGTGCTGCTCGACGAAGGGATCGGCGGCATCGCGTTTTGCCCGCTCGCGCAGGGCTTGCTGACCAACCGCTATCTCGCCGGCATCCCCGCCGACTCCCGCGCCGGCCACGATCCGCGTTTCCTGAAACCCGGACACATCACGGAGGAAAAGCTCGCCAAGATTCGCTCGCTCGACGCGCTCGCCCAAGCCCGCGGACAATCGCTCGCGCAATTGTCGCTGGCGTGGGTGCTGCGCAATCCCGCGATCACGTCCGCGCTCATCGGCGCGAGCAAAGTTTCCCAGATCGACGAAAACGTCGCGGCGTTGTGCCACCTCGGCTTCGCGCCCGACGAACTCGCCCGGATCGACGCGATCCTCGCGAGCTGAACCGCAGGCATTCGGTTGCGAGTCCGGAGTTGAGAGCTGAGTGTTCGATCAGAACGTCGCTCGGACGGTCCGGGGAGCGCTTCGCCGCGGCGATTTTCCAACCGGCGTCGGCCTCGCGGCGCTGCGCCCCGATCCGGACGGATCGCGTCATTGCCGTTGCCCTCGCCAAAAGCGATGCGTAGCGGTTTCGGTTTCACCATGTTGCTTGAAGCAAAAATCCGTCGCGTCTCGGGCTGGATCGGCCTGCTCACCGCCGCGCTGGGCGTCGTCGCGCTGGTCGGCTGGCTGCTCGGGGCCAACCCGCTTCAAATCCTGCCGCTCAACGCCGCGCGGATGGGGCCGACCGCTGCACTGTGCCTCGTGCTCGCGGGCGCAGCGCTGTGGCTGCGGCACAGCGGAGAATCGGGTCGACACCGGTGGGCCACAATCGGTGCCGGCACGGCGCTGGCGCTCGCGCTGGCCGGGTTTGCGCAGCGGATGTTTGAGTTTGATTTGGGCCTCGACCGCCTGATTGCGCGGGGCGCGCAAAGCTGGCCGACGCCCGGTCTCGCTCTCCACGGTGCCCTCGGGTTGATCGCGATCACGGTGGCGCAACTCTGCCTCGGTCAGCAGCACGGCCGGGCCCGGTGGCCGGTGTGGGCGTGGCTCGCGAACCTCGTGATCGGCGTCAATGCCGGCGCGCTCATCGGCATGGAGTTCGCCCAATCCGCATCGGTCGTCGCCTGGCCCATCTGGTTGTCGAGCCACCTCGGGCTCGGGCTGATTCTGCTGGGCATCGGCGTGTCGCTGGCGCGGCCCGATGATCGCCATGTGCGGATTCTTTTCGCGCGCTCCACCGCGGGCCTGCTTGCGCGGCGGTTGCTGTTTGCCGTCGCGATTGTGCCGGTGGGGTTCGGTGCCGCCATTGCGTGGCTCGTCGGCCACCAGCACCTCCAGTTGGCCGACGGCGCGGTGCTCCTCGTGATCGCGGTGATTGTTTCGGGTTTCACGATCGCGTTGTCGTCCGTGGATGCGGCGGTCGACATTCAGGAGAGTCGCGAGGAGTCGGAGCAGTCGCGCGTGCTCCTCACCGCCCGATTGCAGGAGCAGGCGGCCAAGCTCCAGGAAACTGTCGCGCAGCGCACGCAGGAGTTGAGCAAGGCCAACACCAGCCTGCAGGCCGCCGCCGAGTCCAACGCCCTCCTCGCCATCGTCGCGCAAAAGACGACCAACGGTGTCACCATCGCCGATCCTTCCGGCCGGATCGAGTGGGTGAACGCCGCGTTCACCCGCCTAACGGGTTTCACCCTTGATGCGATCAAGGGCCGCAAGCCCGGCCATCTCCTGCAGGGCCTCGCCACCGATCCAGCGGCCGTCGCGCGATTGCGCGAGGCCGAGCGCCAAGGCCAGGCCTGCAACGTCGAGATCCTCAACTACACGAAGGCGGGCGCGCCGTTCTGGCAAATCCTCGACATGCAGCCGGTGCGCGACACCGCGGGCGCGCTCGCGCACTTCATCGCGATTCACACCGACATCACCGCGCGCAAGGAACTCGAACAGCGGCTGGGCAAATCCGAGGAACTCGCCAGCGAGGTGAGCCGGCTCGCGCGCATCGGCGGCTGGGAAATCGATCACGCCACGGCGCAGATCACATGGAGCGAGGGCACGCGGCGCATCCACGAAGTGGAGGAGACGTTTCAGCCCACGGTCGACTCCGCCGCGCAGTTTTTTTCCGCCGAAACTCACGCCACCATGCAGACCGCGATCGCCGGCGTCTCGCCCGGCGCGCCGGCCTTTGACTTGGAGGTGCCGCTGCTCACGGCGCGCGGCCGCCGGGCATGGGTGCGGATTCTCGGGCGCGGCGAATTCCGGGACGGAAAAACCGTGAGCGTCCACGGGGCAATTCAGGATGTGACCGCGCAGCACGAGAGCGAGGAGTCGCGCCGGCAGCTCGAGGGGCAGCTGTTTCAGGCGCAGAAGATGGACACGCTCGGGACGTTTGCCGGCGGCATCGCACACGATTTCAACAATCTCCTCACGGGCATCATCGGTTATCATGAGCTGGCCGCCGACTCCCTGTCCGAGAATCACCCGGCGCGCCTGTGCCTCAACGAGGCGCACAACGCCAGTCTCCGCGCCCGCGAACTCGTCGAGCAGATTCTCGCGTTCGGCCGCCAGAGTGGCGGCGCGGAGCACGGCCCCATCCACCTGCCCTCCTCCATCGAGGAGGCGCGGCGCTTCCTGCGCGCCACGCTGCCCGCCAATATCGCGATCGCGGTCGAGTGCGCCGATGACTGCGGCCCCGTGCTCGCCGATGCGACGCAGATTCACCAGGTCCTGCTCAACCTCGGCTCCAACGCCGGGCATGCCATGCGCCAGCACGGCGGCACGCTGCGCCTCACGCTCGAGGGCGTCGAGCTCAGCCCCGACGTCGCCCTCTCCATCGGCAAGCACGCGGCCGCGCGCTACGTGCGGCTCTCCGTCAGCGACACCGGCCACGGCATGGATGAGGCGACGCGCAGCCGCATCTTCGATCCGTTTTTCACCACGAAAAATTCACGGGAGGGCACGGGCCTGGGACTCGCCGTGGTGCATGGCATCGTGCGTTCGCATCGCGGTGCCATCACCGTCGAGAGCACGCCGGGCCACGGCACGATTTTCCACGTCTATCTGCCCGCCGCGGGCGACGATCTCTCTCCCGCCGAACCCGCCACGCCGGCCGCGCCGCGCGGCCAGGGCGAGTTTGTGTGCGTCGTCGACGACGAGGAAATCGTCGGGAGCTGCACCAAGCTCGTGCTCGAAAACAAGGGCTACCGCACCGTGGTCTTCAAGTCGGCGGAGCAATGCCTCGCGCACCTCGAGACGGAGCCCACCCACTGCGCCGTGCTCGTGACCGATCAGACGATGCCCGGCATGCAAGGCACCGAACTCGCGGCGACGCTGCGCCGCACGACGCCGACGCTGCCTGTCGTGATCATGTCAGGCTTCTTCTCCAAAATCTCGCCCGACGAGATCGCGCGGCTCGGATCGGTGGCGCTGCTCGCAAAACCCTTCACGACCGAAGAGCTGGCCCACGCCGTCCATCGCGCGCTGCATCCGGCCGGAAAAATTTACGAGACTCGCACAATAGCGTGACGTGGGCGGCTGAAAGTAGGGCGGACTTCAGTCCGCCTT